>CAIPJU010000634.1 GCA_903865465.1 uncultured Bacteroidota bacterium | reverse complement strand
ATACAGGTGAAAATGATATATCTCACTATCTCGATCCTGTTCTTACAGGTTCTGATATGGGAGTAATGAGTGAAGCTGGTCTTCCCGGAATTGCCGACCCAGGTGCCCGGATAGTTTCTCTTGCTCATCAAAAGGGAATCTTAGTGGTTCCTCTTTCGGGACCGTCATCGATAATTATGGCTCTGATATCATCAGGACTTAATGGCCAGAATTTTACCTTCAATGGTTATTTGCCTGTGAAGCCTGCTGAAAGAGAGGCTAGAATCAGGGAGTTAGAAAAAGCCGCATCAGGAGGTTATGCACAGATCTTTATGGAAACGCCTTACAGAAACCCGCAGATGCTCGATTCCATTCTTTCAACATGCAATAAGGATACAAGACTTTGCATAGCTGCCAATATATCCCTTTCAAACGAATCAGTTATAACCAAAAAAATTGAGGAGTGGAGAAAAAATCCCCCCCTCCTCAAAGACAGTCTTGTTGTTTTTGTTTTACAATGAGCTATTTTGAAGCAGGGTGCACCAGCTTAACCAATTCAATATCGAACAAAAGAGGAGTATAACCACCTATGGTGTAATATCCTGCGGGACCGTATCCCAGTGTTGAAGGAACCAGAATAAGAGCTTTACTGCCCTTCTTCATATAAAGTAAAGCTTCATCAAATCCGTTAATAAGATATCCCTCATTAACAGGAAATTTAAGAGTATCGGTGGTTCCGACATTTTTATCAAATACAGTTCCGTCAAGGAATTTTCCTGTGTATTTCACATAAGCCGTATCGTGCTGAACTGCAAGATTTCCAGTACCGGCCTGCACTTCAAGAAAATACAATCCGCTTGCCTTCTTTTCAAAAGCTAAAGTGCTATTATCGGAAAGATACTGTTGAATCTTGTTTTGCTCTTCCTTGGCATATTTCTTCGAAGGATCACACGAGGTAAGGAGAACCGAAGTTACAACAACAACCAGAGCAAATAATGATATAATTCTTTTTTCTGACATGGAATAAGGATTTTAAAGTGATTTTAACATAAAACAAATAAACGAAAGATAAAAGTCAATATTATTCAGTGATCAATATTTTAACATTATAAACAATAACAGCCCTGGGAGGTACCATATTCCTGTCGCCGATAAGTCCAAAGGCAAGAAATGGAGGAATAATAAAAATAGCTTCTGCACCCGGACTCAGAAGCCGGAGTCCCTCATTCAATCCCTGTTCAATCTGACTTTTCCCAAGAACAACCCTCTTTGGTCCCAGCTTTTCCGAACTGTAACACCCTGTACCATCCAGAAGAGAACAATCATAAGTCATTGTAACATTACTATTCTCTGAAAAAAAAGACCCATCACCCTGTTTAATAATCTGATACCATAGGCCGGTGGATGTCTCGGTCATCTTAAGATTTTTGCGCTCTATATAATTCTGTATCCTCTCCCGGTCCTTCTGAATAAGGTACCTGTTGAGGTCAGCCATTTCATTCTTCCCCGGAGGTGCGGCTCTTTTTTTGTCGTTCTGTACCTGATGGCAGCCCGTTGAAGCAATAAGAATGATAAAAATTAGTTTTATAAATAACGTCCTCATCTTTCACCTGTATTGAGCAAAACGCCAGTCATTATCCTTCAGCACCTTAAGGAAATACTCTATTGTATTCTCAAGAGTATCATGAAATTCGCCACCTGACGCATTCATATGTCCACCACCT
>CAIPJU010000633.1 GCA_903865465.1 uncultured Bacteroidota bacterium | reverse complement strand
CCTTGAACCTTGAACCTTAAACCTTAAACCTTAAACCTTAAACCTTAAACCTTGAACCTCCTAGAATCCCCTTCCAAACATCCCCCAGAGCTGAACTTTTAGTTCCTGCCACCTGGCCATGGATGTGGCAGCAAAGTCGTTGGTATAAGATGTTACAAATTCTTTTGCTTCCTGACCCTTCCCGGATTTTACCAGTTCCGCCACCTTCTTTTCAACTAAAGGAAGCTCTGCAAACGCTTTATCTTCAAGTTCTTTCACGGCAGGTTCGATAAGTGGTTTCCCTTTTGACCAGTTAACTGTAGCTAGCCTGTTAGCCTCACGGAATGACCATATTGCAGCATCGGTCCTGTAGCGTTGTTGTCCGCATATTCCGAATGAAGCCGGCAGGCTCAGTACACCCGAGAAGATTGGAATCCGGGGGCTCTCTCCGGGATTGTCGAATGAAAACCATGCAACGGCGCCCACTTCATCGGGAAGCCAGCTGCGGCACTGAATGACATGCGAATAGGAACAGCCAGCTATTGCTATGATTCTCTGCCTGTCAACAATACCTGGTTTTATTTCGTTGAGAAGGTTACGCATGTCACCGTTCATCCAGTTGCAGGCTATTGGTGACTTAACCTTTTTTTCCACCTCTTTGCCGTCAGCATCCTTCTCTTTGACAGTGACAAAAAGATTTTTTGTCATATCCCATTGTGTATTTTCATAAGTCTCCCTAAAATACTTCATCACATCCCGGGCCGAAATTTTTCTTTCAGGTTTTACAGAAAATGGAAGTTCATCAGCTTCAAAAGAGAGGTTCAGAGAGGGAGCAAGAGTACTGAGGACATAAAATTCGCGTATTGAAAATGGCTTTTTACCGTTAATGATCTTCCAGAACTTGAAAGGTTCTTTACCATCCCAGTACCCAAGTTTTTTAGAAACATTTTTAAGATCAGTGCTGTACATGAAAAGGTCGGGATTATTGAAGTCGATATCGGAGATCCTGGGAATATTGGCGCAGATACCAACATTTTCATCAGGGATCCTCTCGGCGCACCATATAGCTGAGGCTTTTCCTTTTCCGGAACCGGCAATCTCGAGCTGCCATACTTCCTTAGGGTCGGCAATTGTAATGCATTCTGCAAGATCGCAATAACCATATTCTTCGGCAAGCCTGCCAATAAGTGATATTGCTTCCCGGGCTTTTGTACAACGTTGTAATGCAATTTTTTCGAGTTCCTCGATAAAGAACATCCCATCCTCATTAATCAGTTCCTGTCTGCCGTAAATTGTTGTTTCTCCGATAGCCAGCTGCTTCTCATTCAGGCAGGGATACGCTGTATTCAGATATGAATAGGTTTCAGCTACTTCAGGTATTTCTCCTTTTTTAACTACATCAGTCATATCCCAGGCCTCTTCAGAGGCAAGCATTCCCTTATATACCGGATGTAACTCACCCTTCTTATATGTTTTATGCGGAATAATATCAAGCCATGTTCTGTATTTGCCGTCGCAGCTGTGTGATGTCATTACTGATCCGTCATCTGATGCCTTACGCCCAACCATGATTGTTGTGCAATTTTCCGCATAACCTGGTCCATCAGCATCAATATCAGGATTTTGTGAATAGGCAGCTACTGAAATAAAAAGAAATAATGCCAATACCAGCTTGAAATGGAAGAACCTTTTCTTCATAATCGGGGATTTTTCGTTATTGGGAAATTAAAAACTAAAGATGCAAAAGTAATTTTTTAAACTAATGATCTAATGCAGAAATCGTAATTTTAGACTTTAATATGAATTAATTTGTGTGAGAAACTGAGTCAACATATATCATCTTTTTAACATGACAGTTGTTAGGTTTTGTCATTTTTCTTT
>CAIPJU010000632.1 GCA_903865465.1 uncultured Bacteroidota bacterium | reverse complement strand
GTTTGCGTGTGTGTGTGTGTCTTGGGGACTTTTTCATGTGCAAAAAAAACTTAATTATGTTTAAATAAATTATCTATCCTTATCCTGAACCAAAAGGGTTTCCTTACTTTCCAGATCCTTTTTAGCAAACCGGGCTGTAACAGGTTTAACTTCATCTGGAAGCATACTAATATCATCATTAAAACCTGAAGAAGATATGACACTTTCTTTTTCAGAAACCTGTGTTGATGACTCAAGTTTCCATTCCTTTAATAATCGCTTTTTATCATCAGTTACTAAATGCTTATCTTTATTATTACCAGGCGATTGAAGTGTCAATACCGAAACTGTAAACAATACAAATAAGATTCTTTTCATATTTTTTACTAATTATTTCCTATTACAAGGCAGGCTGCACCAATGAAACCAGCAAAGTCGCCTGACTCAGCCGGAACAATTTTCGTCTTTTGAGAGGGTCCCGGGCATATCCATTTCTTCAAAATTTCTTCCATTGAAATTTTGAAGAAATTATATGCACTGGTTATAGAACCGCCAATAACTACAATATCGGGATCAATCATATTAATTGACCATGATAGTGGTACAGCAAGATCTGCACCAAATTCTTTCCATGTTTGCAGAGCTTGCTCATCACCCTTAACAGCCAGGTGAAAAACATCAAGAGATGATTTGTCCGCTACTGAAATGGATTTAAAAATCTTTGAAACACCCGCCCCTGAAATAAAATCCTCGATGGTTTTGCGAAGGGGGAAAAAATTCATGGTCGGCAATTGCGGGCATTCAAGAATAACTCCCCCATCAATATCCAATGGACCTGTAGCGCCTATGCCAATACCCATAACATCGGCGATCGACAACCCAATATTACTTAATGAAAGCTCAACGGAATTTGTAATCCTTTTTATATTCCTACCAACAGGCTCGGCACCTCCGGTTTGAACTTTAACTGGTGTACCAGGTACTTTGCCATCGGGACTCATAGTCCCGGTCATTATTTTAGTGCCTCCCAGGTCAACGCCGATAATAATTTTACTACTCATTACCGTTTTGTTATTCTTTTATATCTAATTTCCCTTTACCCCGGTATGCCAAAATGAAAATGTAGATAAATGCCAACAAATTAATTGACATACCCCATTTCATGTTTAAATGCTGACCTGTGAACCCTACCAGCCAGCTTACAAAAGCACCTCCTGCAATTGCAGTTCCTAAAATACCGGAAATAGTCCCATGATTTTCTTTAAAGCTATTAATAGCTGCACTGAATATGGAGGTAAATGAAGCACAAGTAAAGTAACCTACCAGAGTAAAGGCTATAAGTGCCGTGTTTGTGGTTCCTGTTAGGGCTACTATCAGTGCGATTATTGTACCAAGACTGTGGAAGATAAAGATTTTTTTTTCACTTATAAATTTCATCATTGGCGAAATAATCAACCTTCCACAAGCCTGGAATAACCAGAACAGTGCCACTACAAGTGCGGTTTTAGAAGGAAATACGGTAAACATAAATGATCCTTCTTTCCAGAATGACTGAGTGTAGCCAACTCCATGGATCGTATTCATGTAGGTCATTATGTATGACGAAACGCCTACTTCGGCACCGACATATAAGAATATTCCCATTCCGTAAGTTATAATAACTGGATTCTTTAGCAGAATGCCTATTTTGGAAAAATTAATTTTCTCCTCCTCCTTGAGACGTACTTCAGGAAATTTTGAGAATGCCAACAATATCAGGAGAACAGCATTAATGACTCCAAATAGAAGATAAACTGTTTTCCAGGAAAATCCATTAGCTTGCATTAAAGGTACCAGTAACGGACTAAATGCATAACCTAACGCTCCAATTCCGATAACAATTGTGAGGTTAGCTGTATATCTGCTGGGAGTATCCAGTTCTCTGATAAAAGGATTACCTGCTACCTGAATTGCCGTGACACCTACTCCCACCAAAAAAATTACCAGTATTATAATGATATAATGGTTACTCATGTAAAAAAGGAATGATCCTGCCGCCATTAGCAGAGTCCCCAATAATAAAATGCTTTTTGCACTGTATTTATCCATAGCCATTCCAAACGGAATTGACGTCAGTCCATACGACAAAAAGAATGAAAATGGAAGTAAGGCGGCTATAGTAAGAGAAACATTATAGTCAACCTGAAATTTGTCAATGATCACACCAATTACAGAGGTAAGCAAACCAAATGATACGTAAAGTAAGATGGTTACAACTAAAAGGAATGAATTTTTCTTTGAATGTACCATATTCTATTCTGTGGTTGTTACTTTGGCTCCGCGATAAAAATTTCCTGCCTCACGACCATTTGATTTAGCATAGGAATCAATAAACAACTGAACCGGAATAATGCTTTGAATGGAGAATAGGAACTCGTCGGGTTCATTAATAAATATTTGCATAATATTTTTGTTTGAAGTCTGAATTTTTTTATTTGTAATGATCAGAACTTTACCTCCAAATTCACTTATGTCTTCAGCCATTTTGAAGCTCTGAGAATAGGTTTTCCCATCTGCCGCAAAAAGTATAGCTTTAAATCCTTTTCCTACCATTTCCATAGGGCCATGTCTGAATTCGCCGCCCAAAATGCCTGTGGCAGGAATTCTGGTAGCTTCCTTGAACATTAGGGCGCTTTGGCTGGCTGTTGAAAATGATGG
>CAIPJU010000631.1 GCA_903865465.1 uncultured Bacteroidota bacterium | reverse complement strand
TGTTCTAAAATAAGAATTCAATACCTGCATAAACAGGACTCATTTATGGAAAACCTGAATTTTGGCGTAATAGGAAACGGAAGAAGTGCGGCTCTCATATCGGATAAAGGAAGTATCGACTGGTGCTGTCTGCCCGATTTCGATTCACCTTCGGTGTTTGCAAGGATTCTCGACAATGAGAAAGGCGGACATTTTAGTTTTTCAGTCGACGATACTTATACCGTTTCCCAGAAATACATTTATCATACCAATGTACTGTGTACTGAATTTAAATCGGACAAAGGCTCTTTTGAAGTGATTGACTTCATGCCAAGGTATAAAACAGGCGAGAAGGATTATTTTGCACCTTCTGAGATTTATCGTTACATAAAATATATCTCCGGAGCACCCTCCTTTAAAATAAATTATCGTCCTGCCTTTAATTACGCCAGGGAAAAAGTAAACAATGTGACTCTTGATAAATGTATACGCACCTACTCACGCGGGAAACCAAGTCAATGCATATATCTTTATACCAGCCTGGACTTCTGTGATGTTCTTGATTCAAGGGAGATCATGATTTCGGACCACCACTTTTTCTTACTTTCCTACAATCAGAAGCTTATTGATATTGATATTGAGAGGGTTTATCTTGAATTTCAGAGAACAAAGGTCTACTGGATGAACTGGACTAACCGTTCAAAAAAATTCGTGAAGTATAATGAGCAGATAACAAGAAGCCTTCTGGTTCTGAAGATAATGTCATTTCAATCGACGGGTGCCGTTCTCGCAGCTCTTACTACCAGCATTCCCGAAACAATAGGTGAAGTTCGTAACTGGGATTACCGGTTTTGCTGGCTTCGCGATGCCTCAATGTCGATTGATACTCTTTTGAAGATGGGGCACTCCTATTCTGCCCAGCGTTTCCTGGGCTACCTTAAAGGAATTCTTAAATCGAAGAACGATTCGTTCCAGATTATGTATGGTATCAGGGGCGAAAGGGAACTTACTGAAAAGATTCTTCATCACCTTTCAGGTTACGAAAACTCTAAACCGGTAAGAATAGGTAATGCTGCCTTCTCGCAACGGCAAAATGATGTTTTTGGTTATTTAATGAATATTATCTACCAGTATTTCACTGTTTTCCCGGGAACACTTGATGAGATTGAAGATATATGGGAAATCGTCCGTAATATCTGCCGTACTATTTCAATCCACTGGGATAAACCTGATAAAGGGATCTGGGAGATAAGAAATGAGGAAAAACATTATGTCTTCTCGAAAGTAATGAGCTGGGTTGCTATGGACAGGGCGGTCAAGATAGCTACCCTGCTCAAAAAAAGATATTATGTAGATATCTGGAGCGGTATTGCAGCCGATATAAAGGAGGATATTTTTAAAAAAGGATGGAAAGAAGATCTTCAGATATTCACTCAAACTTATTGTAATTCAGAGCTTGATGCCTCTCTTCTTTTGATGGCGGAATATGGTTTCATCGATGATCATGATATCAAATATAAAAAGACTGTCAGGGCCATCAAAAAAACCCTCTTCCATAACGGATTGGTTTACCGATATATAAATCAGGATGACTTCGGTAAACCATCATCATCATTTACAATATGCACCTTCTGGCTTATTCAGGCCCTTTTCAGAACGGGAATGAAGGAGGAAGCTCAGGAAATTTTCAACGATCTTCTGAAATATGGCAACCATGTCGGACTATTCAGCGAGGATATCGATTTCACCACAAAGAGACTCCTTGGGAATTTTCCACAGGCATATTCCCACCTGGCCTTAATCAATACTGCTGCCATGTTTTCGGATGAAAAGGATGAACCTGATTATACTGAACCCTGAGATTTTCAGTTAGGTTCAATAAATAAAATGTCGCGCTTTTAATATGCCTTATTGTTTTACAAAATAGATCTTTTCAACTCCCTTGAAAATATAAGCGTCACCTGTAACAGCAACAGAAGCCCAGAATTTATCATTCAGGGTGTTCTCCGATAACATTTCGAACTTTTCCCCGGCTTTAACAGTCCTGGTAACACCTTTCTCATCGAAGAAAGAAATTTTATCATCATGAGCCCAGGCTGATGACCACACGGCACCAACTCCCCCTATTTTTTGCCTGTAAACCACTTTCCCGGTTTCTGAAGTAATGGTTGTCAATATGCCATCCCGGCCCCCGAGGCAATATATATATCCCTTATAGAGAAGCGGTGATGAATTTCCAAGGCCTGCATCGGGCAGAGACCATTCAATCCAGTTGTTTGCAGCAGCTTCCGCAGTTGGAGTAATATCACCCTCAGCGCCGGCTTTTACTGACATCAGGCTGCCTTTGCTCTCCCGGCCTCCTGCATTTCCGAGATAGAGATGTTCCCTATCACCAACCGGGGATGGAACACATTGCTCTCCTCCAATCTTAAGCTCCCAAAGTAATTTCCCGTTTATGAGATCATAAGAACGAGCAGCCTTTCCCAAAGTGACTAATTCATTTCTCAGCTTGTTTTTCCAGATAAAAGGAGTAGTATAGGTCGTTTTTTCATTCTGCGCTGCTTTCCATTTTTCAGTGCCGTTGGCAGCATCGAGTGCGAGAACATAAGAGCTGACCTCATTATCGTTTTGTATATAGAGTATATCATTAAATACCACCGGTGATGATCCTGTGCCCCAGCCCATTTGTGTTTCATAGGCCCCAAGGTTTTTCTTCCACAATAATTTTCCATCGAGATCATAACAGAATAATCCTGTCATACCAAAATAAACATAGAGTCTCTTCCCATCAGTTACAGGTGTCTCTGATGCGTAAGTGTTCTGAGGGTTCTTACCGATGCTCGGGTTGCCTTTGTAAGCGATATTTTTCCAGAGTTCCTTACCGCTGTTTTTATCAAGGCAAATAACTTCCCAGCGGTACACATCCTGTTTGTATGTAGTGTCAACCGGTGGTCCGGCCATTGGACTCTGTTGTACTGAAGGGGGATTAGGACCGGGTCCGTTACCATTCACAGGAGGCCCTCCCTTATGATCATTGTCAGCTCCATGGTTATCTTCGCCTTCACGCTTACCCTGGGGTGGAGGACCAAAGTCCTCTGCAGCTTTTGATGTTATTTTTTCGGGAACGGCTGAAACAATAAAAACTTTATTTCCGAAAACAATTGGAGAAGACCAGCCTGCCCCCTCCTCTTTGTAAGTCCATTTAACATTTTTGCCTTCACCCCAACTGTCGGGCAGATGTGTTGAAGCAGCTACCATATTGCTCTCTGGTCCTCTGAATTGCGGCCAGTTCTGCTGCTGTGAACATGAAGAAAGTATAAGAACTGCGATAATGGCCCACAATCCTTTCCGTGTTTTATTTAGTCTATCTTTCATCAGGATTTTTTGTTAAAAATAGATGTTTTAGAGAGATTTCAAAACCCTGAAAACTTAAAGATCCATAAATCCGGGTTTATTTATCCCTCCTGAATTCTACTAATTCAACAGGGGCACCCTTGTATTCAATCATAGCTGATCTTACACCTTCCGAAGGTGAGCCGGGTGCATATATGATATTAAATCCATGTTCAGACAATTCACGGTCAATATCATCGACTTCAAATGCAAGGTGCGGTACAGTTTTAATCAGCTCATGCAAGGGACAATCCTTTTCATACCTCATCCATTCAATACCAAAAGGGCTGCTACTGAAACCTGATACGTAGAGTTTGAACTGCGGGAGATATATCTCACCATCCATTATTTTATCAGTAGGAACTCCTGTATGGTGATATTTCCATCCCCATTTTACAATGGCTTCGGGAGGCTCATTGTTTGACCTTAGAATGCTCATGTTTCCGTTTGATATAATAAATTGTGGTTAATTATCGGGTAGTTTTTTCTTTTGAATTACTCTTATAAGTTTTTCAAGTCTGGCTTTCTGCAATTCACTGCTTGTTTCAGCCAATCTCGATTTTAAAGTTAATACAAATTGTTCGCTGTTTGACCTGGTGATAGCAATCATTGATTTTGCCACGTACATCGGCAATTGTTTGAAACGGCATAAAGACAATTGATCGAGAAGAAGGGGGAAAATCCTCCTTCTGTATTCAATATATGATGATAGTTTTGCCAGAATTCCAACTCCATGGTCGATTGTTATGGCTGTACCATTTTCCATGGTTTTTATAATTAGCGGTAATAACCCATAAACACCTTCAGGATTAACTGATGTTATTGAATCTATGGCGATCATTGCGCCCCAGACCAATCTGTTGTTCCCGGAATTCAACAGGGCTGCAATATCATTCAGATAAGGCGAAATAAGTTGGGGAGAACCATTTTCTCCGATTTCATAAAGGACTTTAATGCAATCGCCCTGAATATTTTTATCCTTATGGTTCAGGTTGACTGCCAGATCCTTTACCATATCGGTACGGGATTTTTTAATTATTTCTAAAGCCAGGGAGTTGTCTGAACTTTCATCTCTCTTCTTAAGGCCAGGTGCCAGCAATCCGACTTCACTCATTTTTTTATATTTTCACATTTCTAAAATTGGTATTATTATATTCAACATTGCAGTTCATGCATTTAGGAATATGAATGGATAAAACACCCCCACAATTCCTGCAGATCCACCTTTCAGACTCACCTTCCAGATATTTGTTCATTCCTTCCGATCTCAGGCTTATCAGGTTTTCAATAAGGCTGGTCCTGTATTTTAATCGGTATCTTTTGTCGATTTTTTTTAGAAAAATACAGGGGAACGTTCCGCACTCATGGCAAAAACCAGATACTGTTCCAACAAGCTCTGTGCAGTTTTTAATTTTGCATAAGGATCTGGTTTTGGGCTTATTCAATTCAGAGTTACGGCACCCGCTGCAGCTGTTTCTCTCTCTTAGATAAACTTTGCATGTGCCGCAGTTAATACCGCATGGCGCAATTAGTATTTCTTTGAAGGTATTTGCTCTGTATGGCTCCATCAAATTAATCTATATAAGCTTTCCCAAACTATTTCTCAGCAATAGCCTCAGCATCTGATATCAGAAGCCAAAACTTTATAAACCTTTTAGTTGCTGCTTAATTAAATGTTCCCCAAGTCAGCCTTCTCAAATAGAAAAATCATCATAAGTTACGAAAATTATTTTAATTAATGGCAATACGGATAAGCAGATAAAAATCTAAAATTTTTGTTGATTAAATAATTTTTACATAAAAAAAGCTGCCAATGATCCCCTCAATGGTAGCCTGTTCAAAATAAAGATGCAAATTGCTATTTATTTAATCGATCAATTCAATATTTACCGAACCTATTCCTCCGGAGATATCGAGATGAATTGTCTCTTTTGTTCTTCCAAACATTGAATTTGTATAGCTCTTCCCATGCTTTTGAAAGCCCGGTGTATTTACCTCTCCAAGCATCCCTGATATAGTCAGCTCAACAGAAGTATTTCGAGGCAGTTTAATTGTTACTTCCCCGACGCCTCCCTTAATTTCTCCGTTCAGACTGTTATTCCATTCACCCGAAAGGTCTATAACAGCTTCTCCGGCACCTGCTGAAAAACGGAGCTCCGGAACAGATGTATTCCTTAGGTTAATGTTGACTTCACCAGCCCCCATTTTAAATTCAAAACGGGAGAGATTAGAGCCGCGCAGGTCAATATTTCCTTCGCCGGCACCCATTTTTATTTTCAGCTCCGTGGGTATTTCCTTATTCAGCTTTAAATCCCATTTGGACTTGTCAGAATTATTGAAGTTTCTCTCTTCCCTTGTATCGCGGTTTGAAATTTTAAGATCGCCAGTATGGGAATCTTCTGAATAGGTTATTACCGGCTCCCAGATATCTTTTTTGTAGCTGAAGACACCTTCTGAAAGTGATCCTGTCCCTGCATGGATGTCAAGGTTTCCTGCAATAAAAGAGATTTCAGTCCTGACCTTTCCAGCCTTTCCGAGCTCTACCTTTTTTATGAATTGCTTCTGAGCAAAAGTTTCATTTTTAAAACCCGTAATAGCAATCAAGAGTAAAAGCAATTGAAACAATAAGCAATCAGTCTTTTTCATTACATAAGTATTTAGGTAAATACATTACAAAGACTAATAAATTTTTACAAAGTTGCATCAGGGCTCTTTTTGCTTTTCCCTTCAATGTACGATGTAAAGTTCACCCCGTCGCGCGACATTTCGAATCTGGTATTCACCTTTCCGCCTTCAAGGAGAGTATAAACAAGTCTGAAAAAAGGCATCCCCTGCACCTTTTCACTTGTCAGAACTATCGATTTTTCAGAATAGGAGATGGCATAATTTATCACGTGACCTTCATTGTCAAAATAGATAGCCTTGTCGGCTGCCCCTTCAGCTCCATGATATACTATTAACAGATCTTCATGCAGTGAGGCCGGCTTTCCATTGGCAGGAGGAAATTCTGTATGACTTTTTCTTTCAATAATATTCCTGTCGAGATTTAAACTGAAGGAGAAGGAACCGTTTCCCTCTCCCGGTTGTCCTGAGCCTTCACCCACCCATGTGCCAATAAGCCAGTTCCATTTATCCCATGCCGGCGTTTGCTGCCCGAAACAGACAGTCAGAAATCCGGTAAGGGCAATTGTCAGAAAGATTTTAGATTTCATCATAACATAGTAATTAGAATAATTTCATTGCTTCAATAATCAGTCTATTGTTCTTTATTAAAGAGCATTGCAGCAGGACAACCGAGTTCACGCTGTTTGCAATATTTACAGGTAAGTGACCCACGGATAAACTGGTTGCCGAAAGTTGAGAAGAGAATCAGGATTATTGCGGCAAACAAAATCAGGGGATCAAATTCAATTATGATGCATGCAATGGCAGTTACCAATGGAATAAGTGATACCAGCAAATCGGGTATCATATCTTTCCATTCAAATTTCTGACTGCAGAATTTTGCCTGATCGCCCTTCTTAAAAAAAAGTGAACTGAGGCTTCCCTGTCCGAATCCGCACCTCTTGCCCCAATAATAACAATTTACACAGTGTCTGCTTAGTAAACTGTATTCCAGAACCAGAATATAAAAAATGTAGGCAAGGGCAACAATCAAACCTGCTTTCAGCATTATTACAAAACCCGAAGCATAGATCAGCAACGAAACCAGGCTGGAAAGAATAACAATCCATGCCGGGTATCTTTCATAAGTTCCTGATGTTTCCATACAATCGCTTTCTTAATTATTACTTCCTGTAGAAATTGGTGCTTTCGAATATTTTATCAGCCGATTTTTCAATGAATCCGTTAAAAAGTTGCCCTGAAGTGTCGGGAAGCCTCTGAGCAAATTCATAGTAACAGGCCGGAACCTCAAAATCACCTTCAAGGAAATTTATTTTCACAATATCCGCCATTGTGCTTGATTGCAGAAGAAGATCTTCCGGAGTACCCTTAACTTCACCTCCTGCTGAATTGAGACGATATCCGTTTTTCTTTAATAATTCATTGACTTTATAAATGTCGCCGTATTCCGACAGTGAGTTTATTGAAACGGTAAAATGGTTTGCCCTGAAACCAAATACATAAAACCATGCTGCGTATTCCGATTCTTCCCTCAGTTTCTGGTAAATCTCATGGGAAACAGGACTAAATAAACCTCCGGAGAAGATCAGTTCATCGGATATATATCTTTGATGATCTGAGGCTTCAACTAAATCAACTAAAGTCTTTCTGACAAAATCAGAACATTCAGAGAGTTTAAGCTGGCTTATGAAGACACGGGGGGAGGTAATATCGCCCGGAATCTCAAAATGCCTTGCTGTAAGATGTTTATTCCTGAATTCATAATCACCCCCGGGAACATATCCGTTAAGTGTAAACTGCCGTGCCATGACATCGATATTTATCAATGGATGATCAAGAGTACGGAATGCAATGTGATCATTGACTATGTTCTCACCTTTTTCAGTAAAAAGATTGAAGATATTATCAGCTGACTCATTCAGGCTTGTATAGTCGCTCCAGAGCCGGTTAAAGATTTGTTCTAATTTCATTTTAATGGATTATTGAATAATAAAACCTGAATTTTCTTTGACCATATTATTTGTAACCAAAGTTTTATCCTTGCTTTATATTGTCAACAGACACTTCATAATGAGTCACTTTAATAAATAGCTCACCGAAAGAGATGGGATAAAACCTTCTAAATCAGTGCTGCTCCAAGGGCCGTTGCATATTCGGGATTATCAGGAAAATTGAATTCAATATCATACATGGCAGCAATAGCCAGAAGGATATTTCTGCCAATTGGATTGGTACTGCCGTTCCCGGTAAAGCTGATAGCATTTTTGTTTCTGCTTCTTACGGCAAATACTGACATAACGCCTATAACCTGGTAAACCATGTTTACAATTCCTAGTGCAATATCGTCGTTGGATGCTGTGTCGAGCATCTTCCCGAAATTCGATGCGGTATTATCCTTCTGAAGAAAGCTGATGCCCGAATCAATTATATCGCCAATTAGTAGGTCGACAGGGTTGAGGTTGCCACGGGCTGCCATGGTAACTATGTTTTCAATATCTATTGTTCCAAGCATACGCTTCGACATTCCGACAATAGTTCCGCCTCCGATCCCTGTACCCCCGATATGCTTTATCCCGTGTGAATTTGCTTCGATTATTGCAGTTCCCGTTCCAATATTGGTGATAATGATATCGTCTCCTCCCGAAAGGTACATGCCTCCCCGTCCGATAGCTGTTATCTCATCGGTTTTGATGGTAGGTATGTTGAAAATATCACCATCT
>CAIPJU010000630.1 GCA_903865465.1 uncultured Bacteroidota bacterium | reverse complement strand
GTCAATTATCGTTGATTGTGGTTCAATAAGATTTTTTATCTGTCCGAATAGTTTATCCTGGTTTGGAGCAATAATCTTATCGTAAAACCAGCCATCGTACCAGTGGTTTTTATTTTCTGCCATAATTTTACCGCCTCAAAAAGAGGCGCATTGATTTATTAAAGCCATTGAATTAATATTGAAACTATAATACCGCCTGTCACAATCCAAATTACATTAACCTGGCGTACCAATAATACAAATGCTGCCAGTGCCAGCAAAACATTAACGAGATTCCAGTGAATACCAATTGTAAAACGATAGGTAACTACTACCAGTAAGCCAACGAAGGAACATAGAATTCCGTTTATTATCTTATTGAATTGAGGGTATTTCCGTAGTCGATCAAAAAATGGAATTACGCCCATAAGTATCAGGAAGGATGGAGTAAAAACATAAATTGTTGCAAGGAGACTTCCCCAAATACCAAAATGCATATAGCCAAAAAACGTTGCAGCAATTATAATTGAGCCGGGTGTTACCTGTCCCAGGATTGCTCCATCCATAAATGTCTTTGCATCAAACCACCCATACAAATCAACCAACTCGTGGTACATAATTGGCATGGAGGCCAATCCTCCGCCAAATGAAAAGAGATCAATCCTTAACATTATTGTGGCTAAGGTGAAATATCCACTTCCAAGAATATAAAGTGCCAATATGCTTATTCCTGTTAAAAACAAAGTCAGGAGAAAAAACCAGAAGGTGTTTGATTTAACTGATTTCTCATGCTGGCTCAAATCATTTTTTGATAAAAGAAGGCCTGAAAGGGCAGCAATTAATAATACCAGCGCAGGATGCAGTCTTGTCAGGAACAAGCCCGCTGCAACAGCTGAAATAATCCAGTCATTGAGGTTCCGGAAATTCTTTTTACCAAAGGAGTAAGCCGCATTTGCAACAATAGAGACAATAATTACTCTTAATCCTGTTAATACTAATTCAACCCCGAGATGTTTTTGGAATGCTTATACAAGATTGATAAGATGAACATGATTAGAAACGCAGGAAGTCCGAATCCGATAAAACAAACAACTGCGCCTTTTATCCCTTTCAGCTTTAATCCGATATAGGCAGACAACTGCATTATAATTGCGCCTGGAATAACCTGACAGAGTGCCAGACCTGAATCAAAAGTATTCGAATCAAGCCAGCCCTTTTTATCCACTATATATTTCCTGACATGTGCGAACATTGCCACCCCACCAAAGGCAGTAAGACCCAACCATAGGAATGCCAGTAACAAATCTATATAGGAGGGTTTTCCATCCGGGTTGCTCGCCATCGATAGTAAAAATTTGATTAAACTAATTCATTCATTATCTTATCCTGGTTATCAGTAACTTTCCATTCCTTCAAAATCTCATTCAGTTTATCAGAAATGACACCTCTGTTTTTAATGCTATTGATGAATCGCTTGTAAATATCCGGAGTTATTTTGAACTGCTTTACTAATTTGTCGGAAGAATAATCAATTTTTTCAATGTTTTGCGGATCAAACATACATTTTTGAGCCATTAATGGACAAGTAACAGCTTCTCTTTTTATCCCAAATTCAAAAAACATACCGCATTTAGCGCAGAAATATTTTCCAACTTCCCGTTCTCCCAGAATATCAATAAAATCAATACTAAGCGAGTGTTCAATTTTCAGTTCACTCTTCAAATATTGCAGACCTCCTGAAAGCAGCTCTTTAATTTTATCCTTATCCCAAATCTTTCCGGCATCCATTAAAACGAATGTAATGGATTCCTCATTGATTCTTTGAGCTGTTTCGCAACCAGCCAGAATTATGATAAAACTTTTTATAGTCTGAAGAGGTTGTTGTTTCTGAATATCAAATTTCCACTCCTTTACGAATTCCAGATTTGTTTCAGCAAGGTTTTTACCCGTTTCCCTGTAATTGCCGTTTATTACCTCACTCAGAATTCTTTGAGGAATTTTTGGATAAAACAGACCAAACTTTTCAAGAGCTTCCGTTGATTCAGGGGCAAGGTTCTCAACCGCTATTGGTGTATTGACGCACATTCCTGTCATATATGGACATTCAGGTTTGTCGAGAACAAAGAATTTCTTGCACGTTACGCACCAATAGTGATTTGATTCTGAATACTTCCTTCGGGTAAAGAGTTGATTTTGCTCTTAATCATCTCCATTCTTGTCATTTTGCTGTTTTCCATCTTATCTTTTTATTAAAAATATCATTAAGTATTTTCAATTAAAACGCTCTTCAACTGGCTTTTACTGACTACGCCCGACTGCCTCCAAACCTGTTTGCCATCTTTAAATATTATTAAAGTCGGAACACTTTGTACATTAAACCGGCTTGCAATCTGATTATTACTGTCAACATCTATCTTTATGACCCGTATGCGTTCGCCCAGCTCAGTAGCAAGCTCTTTCAGGATAGGGGACTGCATTTTACAGGGGCTGCACCAAAGTGCATGAAAATCTACAATTACGGGTCTTGGATCATTTATTATTGAATCGAAACTTCCCTTCATCTAATTAGCTTTTATAGTTTAAACTTCCATTTGGACAGGCTGCAACACATTCCAGACATTTTGAACAAGTGTAACTGTCGCCCGGATTTGATTTGACCGTTTTGTAGAGGCTGTACTTTGCCGGCTCCATTGCAACGATATAACATTTTTTGTCACAGATACCACAGCTTGTACAACTGTCGGCCGATAGCTTTATCCTGAAGATGGAGAAGCGGTTCAGATATCCTGAAATCCAGGCTATAGGGCAACCAAGTTTATGGTAGGCATACATCTGCCTTACTTTGGCATCGGCGCTTAATCTGAGCAGGAACTCCATGACCATTCCTATCGGACATACCCACCGGCAGAATACTTTCCCGAATACTATTCCCATTATCGTCCCGGCCAGCACGATCCACCAAAGTGAAATATTGTAAGCTGACATTGCAAAATAGAGCCATAGTCCGAATCCTACAAGGGACACAGTGCGATACTTTACAAAGAATTTAAGAATTTTCCTTTTCGGGGGTGCTTTTGTTTTCATGAATACCCAGTTAGTTAAAGTTTACCAGTTTTTGTAAAACGCGAATAGACTCCCCACCCCTTCTTCATCCAATGTCCCACTATTGGCATCGGAATAATAAAAGAATTTTTCCTGCCACGGTAGACAAAAGCAGCTCCATTGCCCGTGTCCATAACACATAGGATACTTAAATGCTCCTTATAACCCTTTCTTTTGTCACCTCCCTTTTCACTTTCAGATATATTGTGGGCTGCATTTCGTCCCATAAGTTCTGCCAAATGACCTTGTTTTGCAATCCAGTCATAGCCCTCAATAGCTGCAGCATCGCCAATAGCATAAACGTTATTGAAACCAGGAACCTGGCAGTTATTATCAATTTTAATAAATCCTGCTTCGGAAAGTGGTAAATCAGATTTCTTTAGAAATTCAGCTCCTTTGCCAGCAGCTATGAACATAGTAAAATCAGAATTCAGTTTTGTATCGTCACCGAAAATAATGCCATCGGGTACAAACTCTTTTATCTTCTTGCCGAAGTGCTTTTTAATGTTGTAGTTACTGAACATCTTGCCGATCATTGCAAATGCTCCTTTCCCCATTCTGGATCCCGGTTCCTGCATTGGAGCGAAGAAAGTAAGGTCGAAGTTTTTTCTTATTTTTAGAGTAGTCAGATAGTTGTGAATATTGAACATCAGCTCAAATGCCGGTCCACCCCTGACGGCGGAAAGATCATCCGGATTTCCACCGAAGCCTATTGCTATTTTACCGCTTCCCTTCTTAACAAGTTCATCAAGTTTTGTTCGGATCTCCAATGCCAATTCCGGTTTTCCACATAGTGACAAGGTGTTTTCTATCCCTTTATGCTGAATCTTATCCGCACCAGAAGCAACTATCAGATAATCATAAGTGAAGGTGTTGTTTTCGCAAATTACCTTATTTTTAGTCGCATGAATCTCTGTTACTTTGTCAATATTCAGTTTAAAAGGAAATTTCTTTTGGATATCTGCCAGCTGAACCTTTAAATCCTCAAATTCCTTAATATGAACAGGAATCCAAATTGATATCGGATACAGATAGAGATATTTACGGTCAGATATCAGAGTGACATCAAGATTCTTTTTCTTTTTTAGTTCAATGGCAGCCTGAATACCGGCAAAGCCGCCTCCCAAAATTACAACTTTCTTCATCATGTAAAACGTTGAGGTTTATTATATGAGTCTGCTCCGAAAAGCCATTTATACCCCTAAATGCCCTAAAGGGGACTTTTAAACTTGCTGATTTTCAATTGTTCCCCTTTCAGGGGTCGTGGGTAAGAATAATTGAAAACAAAAACTATTACTTTTCTGAGTGGACTCTTATATTGGTTTACTTTCAGGGTAGATCTTCAGGAGGCTTTTCGAATCTGCTGAAGAAGAAAATCCTTGGTCTTTACTCCAACGAAACGGTTGATTTCCCTGCCATCTTTGAATAAAAGCATAGTTGGAATCCCTCTTATCGCATATTTTGATGCAAGCGACTGGTATTGTTCAACATCAACTTTACATACCTGAACCCCTTCACCTACTTCATCGGCCAGCTCATTCAATACCGGCGCCATCATTTTACAAGGCAGACACCACGATGCCCAGAAATCAACAAGGGTTAAATCATTCTTAATCTGATTTTGAAAGTTTTTGTCCGATAGGTCTGTTATCTTGTCGTTTTTTTCCACTGCGGGAACTTTCTTCATCTTTCTGACGGAT
>CAIPJU010000629.1 GCA_903865465.1 uncultured Bacteroidota bacterium | reverse complement strand
CCTCGAATACAATTCTTCCCGGTCTCTTTCCAATCCGATTTTAATAATTCCGAATTCCCTCTTTCTTTTTTCTTTTTTAAGGAAAGAGGAATATGGCCTGCCGGTAGTGTCGCAAATTTCGAGGGCTCTGATAATGCGTTTGTAATTCCGGAGATCGACCCTTGCATAATGTTCGGGATCTAGAAGTTTAAGGGCCACCCTTACACCTTCAATACCTTCCTCGTTGTATAATGAAATGTATTTTTCGCGTGATGTGGGATCTGTGTCCGGAATGTCGTCTGTACCGTAACAAACTGAATCGATATACATTCCTGAACCACCGGTCATAAGTGCAAAATTACCTCTTTCAAAAATAGAAGGCAGAAGACGCAGAACATCTCTCTCAAAAAGGCTTGAGCTATAGTATTCTGAAATTGGTAAGAATTTTATGAAATGATGATTGACCCTTTTCAGCTGCAACTCTGAAGGGACGGCAGTTCCTATGCTCATCTCCCTGAAAAACTGCCTTGAATCGGCAGATATAATATCGCAAAGGAATTTTTCAGCCAGGCGAATCGAAAGATCTGTCTTCCCGACACCGGTAGGGCCAACTATGACAATGAGAAAATTTCTCATCGGAATCTGATCCCGGAGAGCTCTATTCTTCGTCCTCGTTCAGATTTTCGATATTTTCAAAATCGGGAAGAGATTCTTCATCTTCTCCATTTAGGAACAGATCATCTACTTCAGTCACATCGTCATCATCATCGTCGTCTGAAACCACAATATTATTGTAAAGTTTACGACTGCTGCCGCCGAAGATTACCTGTTTTGGGGGCAGACCTTTTGAATTGGTACAGGAAGGATACTCCCTTCCGTCAATCTCTTTGAATTCACCTGTATATTCAATGAAGAGAGCCCTGTCATTAAAGAAATCGAAAATATAAAGGAGTTTTTGATTTTTGCGGAAAATAATATCTTCCAGCACACCTGATTCCATTGTTGACGAACCAGTTCCCATGTCAAAGAGAGTGAACTCTTCCTCCTTCTCCCAATTGTCAGTAGCCATAAAGAATGAAGCCATCTGGGATTTGTCGAACTCCAGTTCGTCCTGGATTAGGTTATGAAACTCGAGCAATGTATGCGTGTCGAGAAACTCCATTTCCCTCACGAACGACTCATCCTCATCTGATAAAACTACAAACTTGTAAACCATAATTGTCAAAATTCGATGGGTGCAATATAGTATTTTTTATTTTACAATCTTCCCCTGATTATTTTTTTTGAAGAAATTCAAGTGTATCAATTCCATCCGCATAGTCCCACAGTTTAGGCGACTGAGCATTCCCAAACGCTATATTTCCCTTCCCTACAACACACTGAATTTTTTCAGATTGCGATACAAGCTCCTGCGCGACTTCGCCCGGAGAGTTGTAAAACTGGTAATGAAGGACCGCAACAGGTGAGTGCAAGTGATGATCTTCTCTTAACAAGAGAAAACCGGTATCAAGAAAAGGCTCTCTGTTCACAAGATAGATTGCCTTATTGAAATCATAATTGTTGCCGTATTTTGAATGATTTATTACGTCGCTGAGGGATTCCCACCTGATAAAAAGCTTTGCCAGATCATAACCTGAAGGCAAATAAATTTTGGAGATATTACGGCATCCGAGTCCGAAATAGGAAAATATATCATCGCCAAGCCGGTCAATCTCCTCATTACTCTCCTCACCACTCACTATTGCAACACTATTTCTGTTTTTCCTTATTATATTCGGATATTTACCAAAATAGTAATCGAAATACCTCGAACTGTTATCGCTTCCCGTTGCAATTATAGCATCAAATTCATTCAACATTCCATCGTTAAACTCAATATATTCGTTGAACCTGGGTTCTAACCGGCAAAGAAGAGCTGCCATATATTTGATTAGTTCGGAATCTTTTGAACTGGCCTTGGCAATTATCCTGTTTCCGCTGATCAATACAGAAAGAAAATCATGGAAACCAACAAGGGGGATATTTCCGGCCATTATCACAGCAACTCTTACAGGTGATATTTCTCCAGCCAAAGCCGGATAGCGGCTTGTCCATTCTGTAAGGTTTTCCACGGTAAGCTCTTTCGCAATCGAGTTTATGGCAAACCTGACATTCGCGGGTGTAAACCATGGGTTCAGAAAGTATTGTTTCTCAATAAGCGTATTTAATTCTTCATCAAAAGCTGATGTGTTGAAATTGAAGTGATCCCTAAGCAGAGCGCCAAGGGTGGAAAATATTTTTATCCTTTCATAAAGAGTCATCTTTTTTGTTTTAACGGTCAGCAAATTTACCTAAAAGGAATTATAAAAAACAAAGAGGCCGTCTCAAAAGTCCTCTGTGGAATTCTGTATTTACTCACTGACCTTTGTGTAAGTTCTTAATTATTTGTTACACAGAGAGACGCAGAGAAATTCAAAGTTCCACAGAGAAAATCACAAATTGATTCTTGACTTTTTAGACAGCTTCTTAAGTAATCGAAACGTTGCAGATACTAATAATTCACCCGGTTCGATCCCTTTATTATCCAAAAATTTCCCGGTTATTTCAAAGCGAAGGTAATAGGAACCATAAAATAGACTCTTACAGCCTCACCCTTTATTTTGCCAGGAGCTTCAAATTTTGGAAGCGAACTGACAACCTTAACAGCTTCAGCATCAATTTCAGGATCAACTCCTTTGAGGATAGAGGCTCCTGAAACTGAACCATCTTTTTCTACAACGAATTTTACAATAACCCTGCCGTTAATGTTATTTTTTTTCGCATTTTCAGGATAGGTGGTGTTTTCTGCAATAAACCGCAATAAAGCTGTGTCGCCACCATGGAAAACAGGCATTTCGTCAACCTGGACCCATACTGAGTCTTTTAACGACTTCGAGGCAACCTGGTTTTTACTGTTCTTGCAAGCCGGAATTAGAAGCGCTGCAACTGCAATGGCCATCAATACCATAATTACATTAGATGCTGATTTTGCTACTGATTGATTCTTAGTTTTCATGATAATTGTTTTTTAATAATTAATTTAAGAGTTCTATTCTGTT
>CAIPJU010000628.1 GCA_903865465.1 uncultured Bacteroidota bacterium | reverse complement strand
GGTCTTCCTGGTGTATTCTCAGTTGTTAAATCCGGACACAAAAAATATTTCCCGGGCTATCTGAAACTTTTATCTACATGGCAAACAGAGGAAATGGTTTCATCAGTTCATGAACTTTATTACCAACCTTTGCAATGACTGATTCATTATCAATATTACTGATAACTTCATCTATAAGATCAACAATAATTCCCATGTGTTCTTCCTTTAATCCCCTGGTTGTTATTGCAGGAGTTCCTACCCTGAGTCCTGATGTAAGGAAAGGAGACCTGCTGTCGAAAGGAACCATATTTTTATTAACTGTAATATGTGATAGAACTAGAGTATTTTCAACTTTCTTGCCGGAAATTTCAGGAAACTTGGTTCTCAGATCAATAAGCATCAGATGGTTGTCAGTTCCTCCTGAAATTACCTTGTAACCTTTATCAATAAATGCCGCAGACATTACAGCTGCGTTCCTTTTCACTCTTTCCTGGTAATCTTTGAACAATGGGTCAAGAGCTTCACCAAAAGACACTGCTTTAGAAGCTATTACATGTTCCAATGGTCCTCCCTGCACACCTGGGAAGATAGCTGAATTGAGAAGTGAAGACATCATTCTTACTTCTCCCTTCGGTGTTCTGATACCCCATGGATTAACAAAATCTTTTCCCATGAGAATAATACCTCCACGCGGGCCTCTTAATGTTTTATGAGTGGTCGATGTAACAATATGGGCATATTTAAGAGGGTTCTTCAAGAGGCCTGCCGCAATTAGTCCTGCAGGATGAGCCATATCAACAAGAAATATAGCACCAACCATATCGGCAATTTGCCTCATGCGTTCATAATCCCATTCCCTTGAATAAGCCGATGCACCACCGATTATCATTTTAGGTTTCTCTCTTAATGCAATCTCCTCCATCATATCATAGTCTACAAGACCTGAATCTTCAGAGACACTGTACGCAACCGGCCTGTACAATAATCCTGATGAATTTACTGGCGAACCGTGCGAAAGATGTCCGCCGTGTGCAAGATTAAGCCCCATGAAGGTATCACCTGGCTTCAGAACAGTCATAAAAACAGCCATATTTGCCTGAGCGCCAGAGTGTGGCTGAACATTTGCATATTCAGCATCGAAAAGAAGTTTTAACCTGTCGATTGCGATTTGCTCTGACTGGTCAACGATTTCACATCCGCCATAATAACGATTGCCAGGATATCCTTCTGCATATTTGTTGGTCATCACTGATCCCATAGCTTCGAGTACCTGGGGACTCACGAAATTTTCGGATGCAATCAGTTCTATTCCATTAAGCTGCCTCTGGAGCTCTTTCTCTATAAGATCAAAAATTGCTTTATCTCTTTTCATTCTGCTTTGGTTTGTTATCTGGTTATTCTTCTGAAAATTCAATTAATAATTCACGATATGTCGAATAAATCCTCGACTTGGAGATGAATCCTACATAATATCCCTCATCCATAACAGGAAGATTCCATGCTCCTGTTTTCCTGAATGTTTCCATCACTGACTCCATGCTCTCTTTTTTATCGACATATGAAGGAGGGATAGTCATCAAATCTTTCACGGTAGTCGTATGATACAGGGCCTGGTTGAACATTATTTCCTAACATCATCGAGCAATACAACCCCTTCAAGGATATTATATTGATCAACAACAGGAAAAATATTTCTTTTCGATTTTGCAATGATCTTAACAAGTTCTGCTAATGTAGTGCCTGAGCTTACCTTTATGAGGTCGGTTTCAATTTCTTTTTTCCAGTTCATAAGCGTAAGAATTGCTTTATCCTTATCATGGGTAATAAGATCGCCGCTTTCTGCAAGCTGAACATGATATATTGAATGTTTTTCAAAACTTCTTACAGTGATATATGCTATAGTTGAAGTTATAATCAAAGGTATCAGAAGCCCATAACCACCTGTTATTTCAGCTATTAAAAATATAGCAGTGAGCGGAGCATGCATAACCCCGGCCATCATTCCTGCCATTCCAACCAGTACAAACCTGTTATCGGGCAACTCAACGCCGGCATATTTCTTTAATAATGCTGCGATTAGGAATCCTGTGAGTCCCCCTATAAAAAGAGTGGGAGCAAAAATACCTCCTACCCCTCCTGCCCCGTTAGTTGAACTGCTTGCCACCACTTTCAGAAAAATAAGTCCAAGGATGAATAATACAAGCATCATAAAGTTAGAAGAAATATCGCCTGAAAAGCTATTTCTGAAAACATTATTAATATTCCCCTGCAACATCTGCATAATTGAATCATATCCTTCTCCATAGAAAGGAGGAAAGATGAATACAAGCGAGCTGAGAGCCAGACCCCCGATCATCAAACGTAAATAGATGTTTCCGATCCGTTTATAAACTCCTTCAATAAAAACAGAAGTCTTTGAAAAATAAAGTGATATAAATCCGGAAATGACTCCAAGCAGTATGTACCATGGAATGTTGGCAATAAGAAAATCTCCTTTGATATTGAATGTAAAAAGGACTCTTTGTCCCATAAGAAAGTAAGCTACACTGGCAGCGGTGACTGATGATATGAGCAGTGGTACTATTGAAGAAATCGTAAGATCGAGCATAAGTATTTCAATAGTGAATACTATCCCTGCGATGGGAGCTTTGAAGATTCCTGAAACAGCACCTGCTGCACCGCAGCCAATAAGAAGAGTAATATTCTTGTAATTAAGTCTGAAATATCTTCCAATTACTGAACCTATCGATGAGCCTGTAAGAACAATCGGAGCCTCTGCTCCTACCGACCCTCCGAAACCGATAGTCAGGGTACTTGCAATAATTGAGGTCCAGGTATTATGAGCCTTCAGATGACTCTTCTTTCTCGAAATTGCATACAGGACCCTGCTTATACCATGGCTGATCTCATCGCGAACTACGTACTTTACAAACAGCATTGTCAGGAACATTCCGATTATCGGAGTAGTAAGATAGAGATAGCCGCTGTGAAGCACGGCACTTTTTTCAACAATAAACTGATGGGTATAATGCACTGCATTTTTCAAAAAGGCAGCAGCAAGCGCACTGAAAAGACCGACAATCAGACTCAGGAAATATACTATTTTCGACTGGTCGAAATCAGATAACCTGGAAAGGAGATATTTTCTGAAATTTGCTATCCGAAACATAACTATGCAAATATAGCAACAATAGTCAACCATCGCTGATTTTTAGCTAAGTTTGTCGCCTGGCAGTATAATGTGCTGCCTTTAAAAATTATTTGCAGATAATGATAGAGTTCAGCAAATTTACCCTTGATAACGGACTCAGGGTTATTGTGAATGAGGATAAGTCAACACCCCTTGTTGCCATGAATATATTATATGATGTAGGGGCACGCGACGAAGATCCTGAATTAACCGGAATAGCTCATCTTTTTGAACACCTTATGTTCGGAGGTTCTGCTAACATACCTGATTTTGACACCCCTCTTCAACTTGTGGGAGGCGAAAATAACGCATTCACTAATAACGATATAACCAACTATTTTCTCACAATTCCTTCCGAGAATATTGAAACAGCATTCTGGCTTGAGTCCGACCGAATGCTTCAAATTGATTTCTCACAGAAAAACCTTGACACGCAAAAAAATGTGGTCATTGAAGAATTCAGGCAACGATACCTTAACCAGCCCTATGGAGATTCCCTGTTGAAAATAAGGCCTCTTGCTTATAAAGTGCATCCCTACCGATGGCCTGCAATAGGAATGGATATCAATCATATTGAAAAAGTTAATCTTGATCTTGTAAAGAAATTCTTCTATTCTCATTATGCACCCAACAATGCTGTAATTACACTTTCAGGAAATATAAATCATAAAAAGGCTCTTTCGCTTGCTGAAAAATGGTTCGGACCAATCGAAAGAAGAAAAATTACAGAAAGAAATTTACCCACAGAACCTGTTCAGATGGAATCCAGAGAACTTTATGAAGAAAAACCTGTTCCTTCAGATGCAATCTATAAGGTCTGGCATATTGGATCGAGAGAAAATCCAGATTTTTACGTTCTCGATCTGATAACTGATCTTCTTGCAGGTGGTGAATCAGGAAGATTGTATAACAAACTTGTCAGGGAAAAGAAACTCTTCAGCGAATTAAATGCATATATAACATCAGATATAGACCCGGGACTAATTTTTATCCATGGTAAGTTAATGGATAACGTTGGTTTTCAACAGGCCGAAGAATCAATTGACGAAGTGATTCATGGATTGTTCAGTAGTGGCACCATTGAGGATGAGATGGAAAAAGTCCGGAATAAATTTGAATCAAATACGGTTTTTTCATTTACAAATATTCTTAACAGGGCAATAAGCCTGTCGTTTTTCGAATTACTCGGAGATGCAGGAAGGATAAATGGTGAAACTGAAAAATATTGCAGTGTAACCAGGGAGATGGTGGCAGAAACAGCAAAAAGGGTTCTTATTCCATCAAACTGCAGTACTTTATATTATAAATCGAAGGTCAGCAGCAATGAATAATTTCAGAAAGATACAGCCTCCGGTTTTCCCTGTAACAAGAATTAAAATTCCTGACATAGCTTCATTTACTCTTAATAACGGAGTACCTGTATATCATATCGAAGCAGGAACTGAAGATATAATGCGTGTGGAGTTTTCCTTCAAAGCGGGCATTATAAAGGAAACTGTTCCTCTTGTTGCATCCTCCACTAACCTTATGCTTACTGAAGGATCAGCTAATTACAGCTCCGAAGAATTAAACCGTCTGATCGACTTTTACGGGGCTTTTGTAAATATGTATTATGAAAAGGACAGGGCTGGCATTGTTGTATTCTTTCTCAGTAAGCATATTGAAAAGATTTTGGAACTTTGCCATGAAATGATAATACTTCCTATCTTTCATGAGAATGAGCTCAATGCCCTTCTTCAGAAAAGACTTCAGTGGTTTCGGGTAAACCGTGAGAAAGTTCAGAATCTTTCCATGGATAAGTTTTTTGAAGTCATTTTTGGAAGAG
>CAIPJU010000627.1 GCA_903865465.1 uncultured Bacteroidota bacterium | reverse complement strand
TTTGTATCGTCTGTATAACACCTAAAAATGCCAGTGCATCATTCATCCACAATTGATAACTGGCAAGTGTTGTTTTAAAATTACTAATAAGATCTTTGATCATCTGTATTCTTTCATCATTCCATTTACCCGCTAAATACCATCCTAAAATGAAGGAAACAAGTGATGTTACAACATATGTTTTAGTAGAAGTCATTTCTTCTGTTCCAGCCAAACCGAGTAGGGCAATATCTGCTCTTATAGCAAGAGTACTGTCAGCTTCATTAGTAATCCCTACGCAAAAAACATTTGAAGGAAGCTGATTTAACAGTTGCGTCACTTCGAAGCTTTCACCTGACTGAGAAAAACTTATCAGCAAAGTCTTCTTCTTAAGTAAATTGAGATTATAATGCAATAATTCGCTGGAATTAATCACAAATGAACTTATTTTCAAACTGTTGAACAGAATGGAGGCAGCATGGGATGTAAAATAGGAACTTCCCATTCCTGTAAATATTATTTGCTCAAAGTGTTCAGCCTTTATTGTATTCTTCAATTTTTCAAGCAGGTCTTTTCCTTCCTGACTAATATAGTATTGTAAAGTGCGCTCAAGAGCTGCTGGTTGTTCGAATATTTCTTCCAGAAATTTTTTCATATTATTTAAGTTTAACCATGTGAATTACCCAAACACAGTCTATTGAAAACGTATGAACCACATTAGCTTCCCAGCTGAATTTATCTCCCTGAAGGATTAACTGGTCGTCAACAATTGCAGGCTAGGTTGATTTCTGCCCGAGGAGGGCACAGTTTCCAATTAACACAAAAGTAAGGAGTATTGCTATTTTCTTTTTACCCATATGCTTGTTTTATACAAATTATTTATACAATAAATACTTTAACATCATAATCAGCAAATTTTTTTAATTCGTTTTCCGATAATTTCTTTGTTGTTATTATACTGTTAATTTCACTAACCTTTGAAATAACTCCCAAACTTCTTCTGCCGAATTTCGAGGCATCTACTACGAGAATTATTTCACCTGACATTTCCATCATTACCCGACTTGTATTGGCTTCTAAAATGTTGGGTGTTGTCAGCCCCACCTCAAAATCAATTCCATCAACTCCAATGAACAATTTGTCTGCTGATATTTTCCGTAATTCATTGTCGGCTAAAGGGCCAACAAGCGTTGTTGTATCTTTAAGCAGTAATCCTCCGATTAATATCACATCAATATCACTATTCAAAAGTATGCTTACAATGTTAATTGCATTGGTAATGACCGTGATCCCTTTCATATGCTTTATTTCTTTTGCAACAAAGCTGGTTGTAGAACCTGAGTCCAGAATAATTGTATCACCTTCGGAAATGAGTTTGGCAGCCTTTTTTGCGATTCGGATTTTTTCCTCCAGGTTGAGTTTCTCCTTTTCGTTCAATGCTAAACCATGAAAAAGCTTTCTTGGTTTAATAGCTCCTCCGTGAGTTCTTTTCAGTAAACCTCTCTGTTCAAGAATTGCAATATCCTTTCGGATAGTTACTGATGTTGTATTTAAGATTTCAGGAAGATTTTTTGTTACTAAACGATCTTCTTTTTCGAGAAGTGCTATGATTTTCTCAAGCCTTTCTTCCTGAAATACGACATTACTATTCCCGTTCTTCGTCCTTTTCATATACTAATTGTTTAATATTCTTTTATCTCCCCTATTGAATCAGGGCGAAATAGGCTGAAATTAAACTGTTATTACAATTAATAATACCAAAAGAAAAATGTATTTAAAAAAGTTATGGATTATATCCTTTGCGTTTGAAGCTCCATCCCCAACCAGTTCCACCATCTTTCTGATCCTGCCATAGGACCATTAAGTCATCTGTAAGAAGTTCAATTTTGAAAACACCTGTGGCGGAGGCAGATGAATTTGTACAATCGATAGCGTAATCCAGAATATAGGGATCAACAATTGTAATTGTCTTATCAGCGCCATTTACAACAAAGGTACCTTTTACGCCTTCATCACCTGCGACATGATGGTAGGTATAATTGATGCTCCCTCCATTAAAGTCAAATACCATCTCTCCATTAATGTCCGGGGTAATCCGGGCACATTGTCCCCAGCTGGCACTTGGCATCCAGTTATCAGGATAATCTGCCAGGTCATTTGTGGTTTGGTAGCAATAATCAGGTATTCCGGTGGCAGGATCAGTATTGTAGACCCATGTTCTTCCTGCTCCGCCTCCGGTTAGTTCCTTAAAGATTGGTTTATTTACAACTGTTGGATCTGTTGTTGTAACGGTAAACGTGGTTTGAGCCTTTACTGGTCCTTGTCCACCTTCTCCATAGATATTGCATGATACATTATAGGTGTTTGGAAAAGGATAATAAGAGGAAACCTTCTGTGGTCCAACGCGCTTCTGTCCATTTCCAAAATCCCAGTAGCAAATAAAACCATTATCAGCCACGGCGCTAAAATATGGATTAAAAGGATCAGTAGCGTCAATGACAATACTGGCGTTAGATGGAGGAGGAGCAATTTTCCCGATTTTATCGGCCTGCGGTTCACAGGAAAATAAGAATATCAATGTTAATCCTGTTATTATTGTAAATATTGTTTTTTTCATGATTAAATATCTTTATAAAAAGTTGCTCTAATTTTCACAGATAACATGTCATAAATTAACGATGACTCTAATAAGGATTTTTAGTAAGGTTGGGGTTTAGGTCTCTTTGAATACGAGGTATTGGAAAATAGCGTTTATTATCCGCGTAGCCATCCATCAGGTTTCCACGACCGGTACGGACGAGGTCCCAATATCGATGACTTTCCAGCCCAAGTTCAACCCTTCGCTCATGGTAAACTGCAACAAGAGGGTCAGAAATTGTTGTGTGGCCCATGTTAACCCTGAACCGGACACTATCTAAAGGTGATTCCCAATCTCCACCTGTATGGGCTCTCGCCTCTGCCTGCCAGAGAAATACCTCAGCATAGCGAATCTCCCTGGTATTCAAAGGTGACTGATCACTTCTCTCACCTCTTTTACTTGCGGGAAGCTGTATTTTACGTTTACAATATCCGGTAACTGCATCAGGATTATGAACCGGGTCTTGCCGGGTATAAATAATTACTTCATCAGGTGTGCCTTTCCATAGCGTATCACCATCAGAAATTATTGTCCATTTTCTGCGAATATCACCCGTTTCGAATTCGTTATATAAATCCTGTGTAGGTTGATCGAATCCCCATCCAATGCCATCCCAGCGTGTCTCCTGATAAATCTCGGCATAGGTTGCCTCGCCCATATCATACGGAGCATTAGGGAAAACTTTTCTTTGAATATCGAAAATAGATTCCATACCATTATCGGTTTCAACAATAAAAAGATCACCATAGTTTGGTTGTAAGCGATATTCTCCTGAACCAATAATTTCTGTTGCCAAAGCATCAGCCTCAGTCCATTTTTCCTGGTAGATATATGCTTTTGTTAAAAGTGCAGCTGCAGAACCCCATGTTGCGCGGCCTAAATCATTAGCTGACATTGCGCTTTTGAGAGGCAAATCAGGAATTGCTGATTTAAGATCACTTTCAATGAATGTCCAGCATTCTTCTATAGTATTTCTGGGATTAGTATATTCTGAGGGTACCAGGATATGATCTACTATTGGTATTCCTCCAAATATCCTTACCAGACAGAAGTTATAATAAGCCCTCAAAAACTTAGATTCTGCAATCAGGCGTTTCTGAACATCAGCGCTTATTTTACTATTATCAGTAACTCCACTAATAAGCTTGTTGGCGCGATTTATCCCTACATAAAGGTCAGACCACACAGATTCAAGTACTGCAGTCTGTTCTGTTGCCTGAAAATGCTCCAGATCGTACATCTGAGGCTGATCGCCATCACCTCCGCCACCTTTTACTGCATCGTCTGAGACAACATCGCCGATAGCCCACTCAAGGTATTGAGAATAATTACCCCATCCTGCAGGGTCATATACGCCAGGTAATACCGATAACGCAGCAGCATCATTTTCAAAGAAAGTCGCATCAGTGATATTAGGCACAGGTGTATCTAAAAATTTTTCCGGCTTGCAGGCCTGTAAACCAAGTAACATGCAGACAACTATTACGCTATAAGAAAATAAGTTTTTCATTGACTTAAGTTTTTAATAATGAGAAATTAAAAAGTAACATTCAAACCTAAGCTATAAGTTCTGCCCTGAGGATAAACTCCACGGTCAACACCTATTTCAAGAGGTCCGTTAATACCAATTTCAGGATCGAGGCCTGTATATTTGGTATATGTCAGGAGATTTTGTGCATTTAAATATATACGCACATTAGTTAAACACATTTTGGATATCAGGCTCTTATTGAGACTATATCCTAATTGAAGTGTTTTAATCCTGAAATAGGATCCGTCTTCAACAAAACGATCCGAGATATATCCGTTATTAACATCATTGGCAGCCATACGCGGATAGCGGGCATCGGTTTGAGTACCTTCGCCAACCCAACGGTTAATCATATCCCTTGAAAGGTTCCAGGCTGAGGTTGAGGATTTGGTATATATGGCGGGCCCGTTAAAAAGCTTATTGCCATAAACACCCTGAAATGTTGTACTTAAATCAAAACCTTTATATGAAATGTTTGCATTAAAGGAATAGGTAAATTTTGGCAGCGGGCTTCCAAGTTTTACTACATCCAGTTCACCATTCTTATCGGCATCAACATATCTTATATCGCCGGGAGACACATTTTTTTGAGCTGTCTGTGCATCAATTTCTGCCTGATTCTGGAACAAACCATCGGTTTTGTATCCGTAAAACTGAGCTATTGGCGAACCGGCATAAGTTCTCTCTAAAAAAGCCATATTGGCAAATGAGGCGCTGGAAATAAAACCCTGTATTACACCCAGACTTACAACATTATTTTTGATTGTGCTGAAATTTCCACCAAAAGAGTAGGTAAAGGCGTGCTCCATATTTCTATACTCTAAAGAGAGTTCAATGCCTGAATTCTTCATCTCACCGGCATTTTGATACGGACTATTTTGAATTCCGGTTTGCCCCGGAGTTGGAACCTGCAGTAACATCCCGGTTGTGTTTCTTACATAATATTCTATTGTACCTGATAGCTTGCTATTGAGTACACTAAAATCAACACCAAAGTTTGTAGTTTTTGTTTTTTCCCACCTTAGTTCCGAATTCCCCACACCAGGGAAAGAGTAACCGGGACGAAGTACACCGCCCCATATATAGTCAGCGCCCGAGCTTGCGGTAGTCAAATAATCATAAGAACCGACACTCCCCTGATTACCAATCTCACCCCAACCGGCTCTTAATTTAAGACTGTTGATAAAATCAACGGATTTCAGGAAAGGCTCTTCAGACATTTTCCATCCAAGAGAGAATGAAGGGAAATAATCCCATCTTTTCCCTTTAACGAATTTCGATGAACCGTCTGCCCGGAAATTGGAAGTTAATAAATACTTATCCTTAAAGCTATAGTTTAATCTTGCCAAAAATGAATACTGCCGCGATTGGGAGTAGGATCCACTAACCCTGGCTGAATTGTTACCAGAAGCGTTATCTATGGTGATAGCATCGTAATCTTTAGGAAGACCACTTACTGCAATGCCACTAGCGTTGTAATCGTCACTAAAATTTTCAGTTCCTGCTAATGCTGAAAAAGAATGGTTACCAAATTTCTTTTCATAATTCAATGTATTTGTCCATTGCAGAATATAATTCTTTCCATAGTAATCGCTTATTGAACTTAGAGCATTTTGCTGTGCGTTGAACACATAATATACAGGGGTATAATCTCTGGCATCACTATAGGTGTATTCAAATGAATAATATGTTCTGAACACTAATCCTTTTAGTAAGGTTATATCGGCGAATACATTACCTAATGTTCTGTATGTAATATTTTTGTTATTATAATATTCAATTGTGGCAGCCGGGTTAAATGTATCGTTAAATATGCTTTTTGTGAAAGAGCCATCAGCATTTCTGACCGAAGTTACCGGGTCCCTGACCAAAGCTGTCAGCAGGGGACCTGTCCATTCATCACCTGG
>CAIPJU010000626.1 GCA_903865465.1 uncultured Bacteroidota bacterium | reverse complement strand
ATCGTGTAACAGACGATTCATTTAAAAAATTTTCAATTTTTTAGTCTTCAATCTTCCATTTTCAACCTTTTACCTTCTCGTTCTTCGCTCCGTCAGCTACGGATTTGCGCACTTTGCGCTTGAAAAATTTAACGCAGAGATCGCAGAAGGTCGCAGAGCTTTACCAAAATCAACCGTTCGTTTCCCATTCTGATCGTATTGTATCAGTTAAATAATTGAATATGAACATATATTTGACCTTCCGCCTCATTGGCAGCTTTCCTTCAGGGTCATCCCTGGTTTTGCCTCTGATCAGGGGGAACCCAAAATCTGTCCCGTCCCGGTTATGTGTCATCTTTCATGTTTTTATCAGTTTTCGATTAAAACCCGTGGTCAAATTCATAATCTTTAATCAATTAATTCATTGATAATTAATTTATTAACCCGTTAATAATTTTGTCTTAACCCATTAACCCTTTAACCAGTAACCATTTAGCATTAACCATTACAGATTAACACGTTAATTATCAATTAAGCATTAACCGTTCTGCATTATGCATTTTCTTCAGCTTTCGCCGCTGTCGTCCTGGGTCATCCCTTGTTTTGCCTCTGATCCGTGGGAACCCAAAATCCGTCCCGTTCCGGTTATGTTCCATTTTCCATGGTTTTATCCATTTTTTGGTTATACTATTCACCGATAACTTCCCTATACGGAGAACCAGGCCGATCAAAAAATCGTTCGTCAAAGCATAAGCCTTGCAAACATTGACAGACCAATGGCTGTTGACCACTTTTCAATGACCATTTCCATCTATTTTCCGGACATTCCATCCCCATTCTGGCTAAAAATATCCAGTTAAAATGTTGAAAATGAGCATTAAAGTAGGTGCTCTGCTGCGATTGTTGCTGCCGATGTAAGGGTCACCCCGGGTATTATTCATCCCCCTGGAGATCCCATATTCCGGTCCGTCACGATTTTTTTTCATTGCTCTAAAGTATTGTAAATCAGGACTATAAAATAGTGCTATATCGCGCGCGAAATGGCGCAATAATCCCTCAAAACGGTACGTTTAGAAACAAAAAATCCTGACATACTCTGTTTTCACAGGTAAGCCAGACATTACATTCGAAACCGAAAGGCGCAACGTGCGCTCGAAAAAAATCAGTTATCCAATCATAGGGATCTCCTCTTCCATTTTTGAAGAAAGAGGTTATTCGGCCGGGCGGGCCATGCGGGTATTTTTTCATTTTTCATCTCTTACAGATATTGCGTTATTGTAGTCTCTGCTTTGAAATCCTATACTGTGATATCAATTATCTTAGGAAGTTTAAAGCATTATAAAGGTTCAGAGATTATACTCTCACCTTACCTACCTTGCTGCTGTGCCACCTGCTTCGCTGTTTCAAAGAATTGACTCTCTGTTGGCGAAAAAAGGACAGTTGAGAATAAATAGAGATCATTGTTACTTTTTCTTCTCCTACCCTTTCTCCGGCCAGGCTCGTACCCGGCCGGAAAAAGATGTGGGTCATGAAAAAGCACTCAGAAATCCGTTAGTTAGCAGGATTCTGTGGTAATGAAACCGGAGTTGTAGTAACTGTTGGCCTTAAATTAAGCGTTGAAGTTGTAATATCCCCATAAGGAGTAATTGTTGTACAATCCGGGTCTACATCAGCATTGCCCTGTGCATCAACTGCCTCTACTGCTAAAGTAACATCCTCATTAGAAAGCCCCTCATATCCATGGTTGCTAATTGTAACTGCAACATAGATTGAGACACCGGTGCTCGTGTTTGTAACTGTAGGGTCAACTAATGCTGTAATTTGACTGGAATCAAATCCGGGTGCAGCTCCACCGCCTGCTGCATTTGCAGCTGCAGTTGCAGGTGTATAACCCCATGCAATTGTTGCAGTTTGTGAACCTAATAAGCCGCCAAGTTTCAACGTTGGTTTAAATGAACCTGTAAAATTGGCTGCAATTACTTCAAAATAGAGAGTATTGACTCCATAATCGATATCTACTTTTCCTGCATTAAATACTGCTGAAGCTACGTTAGCAAAACACTGGCTTTCTGCTACACCGAGTCCTAATAACGTTGGAACTGTGGCTGGAGCAACAGGTGCCTTCATATTTGCAATATCTACAGTAAAAGCAATTTTTGGAATAATCTGGATTACTTTGATATTATTGGCACAAGTTGGCCCTGCATATTCGACAACCATAAACAATGGATTGGTCGTTGCATCAATGCCGGCTAAACCTGCAGAGGTCCATGTTACGGTAACTTTTGTTGGATCTGATGCTGGAGTAATTGCTGTGGCATATGGAGTTGCTGCTGCAGCTGAAAGTGCCACGCCATCATTTGGAATAATAGTGGCTACTCTTGCTCCTGCTGTGGTAAATGTAGTAGATTTAGTTGCGTACCAGAAGGCAGTACCTCCTGCTGGATTGATAGCTGCTGAATAATCATAAGGTTGTCCTGCAATTGGATTTGCAGCGTCTGGTGTACAAAGTAATGCAGTTGGTGCACTTCCTTTTACAGCATTTTGCCCAAAAGCTGTTGCTACACTTGCGAAAATCGCGATTACGAGAATAAAAATTTGCTTTTTCATGATAATTAATTTTTAATTGAGAATTTGAGTTGAAAATTGATAATGCTTTATTTGTTTTAATTTTTATTTAATGCTTATGTTGCCATTACAGACAGTGATTTTGTAGTCCGGAAACGGAATAAGCCCCGATTCCGGACTACCCGCCCCTCCAGGCGGACCTTTCCCCTTATTCTGAATCAGAAAGATATTTAGGGCCTGTTTGCCCCCTCTATTTGGGATCATATTTTTTGGATTAGGGGGTAGTTGTTTCATGTTCTTTAT
>CAIPJU010000625.1 GCA_903865465.1 uncultured Bacteroidota bacterium | reverse complement strand
GGTCTTCCTTTATAATCCTGAAGGTGATTTACCTGACAAGACGAAATTAGAATATGACATAATATAATAAGAGGGAGAATCTCCTGATTTTTTCTCATAATTGAAACAATCACAATGCCATTTACAGATAGTAAATATAGATTGTTTTCACTTAAAACCAATAACTAAGCCAGTGAGAGTTCTCATTCTCCGAAAAGAGGATCTGAATATTTCAACGAAAGACCATGGGTTCAAAAAGCAAGGTAAGAATTTCCTTCAAATAACGACACCCAACAGAAGTCCCGTGCGCCTTAGATAACTGTATATTAGATATATTTCTTCAGGCTGCTCCATGCGCCGCCATTATAAACCTGTTCGAAGCCGTTTGATTTCAGGATTCTTTTTGCGGCAGCGCTCCTGGCCCCGGAAGCACAACAGGTAACAATGGCTCTGTCTTTATTAAGCTTCTTCAAGGTATTGGCAAGATTATCAATGGGCATATTAATTGAATTTCTGAGATGACCTGAGTGAAATTCGCCCTTTGTACGGACATCGATAATTATAGCACCGCTTGAAATAACCTCCTGAAGGTTAACTCTTTTACCGAAAATACGTTCCAGAAAATTCATAATTTGTCCTTCTTATTTGATGTTGATTTAGAATATCCAAATATAATGACAATACCTCAGAACGGTCCGTTCGTAAATGATTAAAAACAGTAAAGGAACCGGATATCAAATGATCTCTGATTCGACAGGAGGAGAAGCAGCAGATACTTATTTAATCTTAAACCCGAGTCCGAAATTTATCATGTCAGAATAGACCTTAGTCTGATCGAGGATATAACCAAAATTGGCGCCCGGAATCCTGTATTCAAACTCATTCTTAAGATAAAGATATAAATCATTGCTGAGTTTATATCTTAAACCAAATCCCAGCGACAGACTATACTGGAACCTCCTCATGTAGCTTTTTTCAGGGTCCTCGGTATTGCCGTTGATCCTAAATACCTTATATTCAGAATTTAACAGAGCTATTGTACCAAAGCCCATTGAGAAGAATGGCTGTATTTTTTCGACAGGCAGATTATACTCAATTTTTAAAGGAACACGGAGAATTGAGTATTTGGTATATACCCGATAAGGTAAATTCCATTGATTAAGAGAGTTGCTAAATACTCCTTCGAACTTATCGGATGAGAAATTTATTCCTGCAAGGAAATTCCACATGGAGTAACCTTTAAAAGGTGTAAGTCTCAATTGCAATCCAATATAGGGTTTAATATCTTGAATTTTATCTTTAGATGTATTCAATTTCATCCAGGAATCAATGACCCCGATATAGGGTTCCAGATAGAGACTCTTTTTAGTCGATTTAGTGAAATCAATACAGTTATTATCTTTACAAACGCTGTTATGATAATCTTTTGTAATTTTAATCAGCGGCCTGTAATCAAATAAGGTATTTGGAATTTCTTTCAGCACTTCAGGACTTTGCTGGAACAGATACTGAAGCATTCTTTTATACTGATTTGAGTTTTTAGAGTAGGTTTCCTCATACTCTCCCATCACGCCCATGCTTTTCACTGTTACCATTGATACATCATTGGACAACTGGGTCATGACATTATCTTTTTCTATAAAATAATATTCCTTCCCCTGACCTTTATAATAAAAGAGGTTGGCAATCCCCTTAACAAGGAACTCTAAAAAGATCTTTTGCTTTGCAGAGTCAATTACAACTTCTTTGGACACATAGTATTTGCTGTTCTCAATTCTGTAAGCTCTGATATCATCGGGTTTATAGACTTTCGGCATTTGAATCCCCCCCTCTATGAACTCACAGGCTTCGCTATTTTCAAAATTTGTTTTCAATTTAATGGATCCACGGAGTGTATCAAATCCGTTAGTAATAATATAGCCTGGCTTGTAACCCTTCTGTCCATGGATAAGAAAACAGGTTTGTAAAAGAATCAGGCATAACAATGTACATTTTTTTTTCATATTGTAAAGAGCTGAATTGTTGACATCTGGCCAATCATGAGGAGTATTTGACAATCACATCCAATGCATTAAAGATACAGGTTTTTCTTAATCAATTCAGTTTGATCAGTGAACACTCCACTCTTTTTTACAATAAAAATTGAATTGATCTGATTAAGGCTCAGATTTTTTAAACCCGATTACAACAATAATTAATGGATTAACAGCTAGCAGTTAATTCAATTGACAAATAAAGCTCCTGGTGGGGATCAGGAAAACTCAACAGGGGAAATTACTTAGATTTTCAAAAAAGTATTCTAATATATGCTCTCTCTCCTTATCATAAGATTTTCATTGGAGATAAAATCATCATAAGGCATCTCCACATCAATCATCCCTTTGGGTCCTATTTCTATTATCCTGTTGCATACTGTCTGTATGAATTCATGATCGTGAGATGACATCAGGATGTTTCCCTTGAATTTCATTAAAGTATTATTGAAGGCCTGGATTGATTCAAGGTCGAGATGGTTAGTCGGGCTGTCGAGAATCATGACATTGGCATTACGGATCATCATACGGGCAATCATACAGCGAACTCTCTCCCCTCCTGAAAGCACGTTTACCTTCTTATAGATCTCTTCACCCGAGAAAAGCATTTTCCCAAGAAATCCACGAAGGAACATCTCGCTGGTATCGTCTGAATACTGGGCCAGCCAGTCAACAAGAACTAT
>CAIPJU010000624.1 GCA_903865465.1 uncultured Bacteroidota bacterium | reverse complement strand
GGGTATACTTTATAATAATTTTATGAAAATATACCCGAAAGGGGGTATTCAATTAACATTTCATTATCTTTGTACCCTAAAGGGTATATCCATGGATCTAAAAACTTTCATCAAAGAAAAAAGAAAACTTGCGAACTTGACCCAGCCGGAGATTGCTGAGAAGGCAGGTGTGGGTCTTCGCTTTATCAGGGAATTGGAACAGGGAAAGGTTACTTTACGAATGGACAAAGTCAACCAGGTCTTGAAGCTTTTTGGATTTGAGCTTGGCCCTGTCGAGATGAAAAGGGAAGAGTTTACAATGAACAATAAACAATGAGCCATAAAGAATCATAGGTAAAAATGAGAAAGGCTGAAATAAAAGTTCACAAACAGACAGCAGGGTGGCTATCGCAGGATGAAAACGGGTATCATTTCTTGTACGATCCGGCCTACCTGGTATTAAAAGAGGCAGAACCAGTGAGTCTTACGCTTCCGCTGCAGGCCGCACCATTTGACAGCAACGTACTCTTCCCCTTTTTCGATGGCCTGATTCCGGAAGGATGGCTGCTCGAAATTGCCGAAAGGAACTGGAAATTAAATGCCAGGGACCGGATGGGGCTTCTGCTGACCTGCTGCAAAGATTGCATCGGGGCAATAAGTGTAATCGAGGTAAAAGAGGAGGATCAGTAATGAAACAATGCTTATTTTGCTACCAACCATTACGCGGGAATGAAATCGATTTTCATCCATCTTGTAGCAGGAAGATCTTTGATCAGCCCATTCCTCCAGAATTACCTTATACGGAAGCGCAGATGGCCGAACTGGCATTGAAGGTTGTTCAAACAATGGTAACCGTCACCGGTGTTCAGGCTAAATTATCCCTTCACCTGGAATCACCTGAAGGAAAACGGGCACCAAAAAGATTCACCATCGTCGGTCTTTGGGGAGGATATATTTTAAAACCACCCACGGCTCATTACAAGCAATTGCCTGAAGTGGAAGACCTGACCATGCATTTGGCCCAAATAGCAAAAATTGATGTTGTACCTCATTGCCTGATCAGACTCCAGAATGATGGCCTGGCATATATCACAAAAAGAATTGACCGGAATAAGAAAAATAAACTGCACATGGAGGACATGTGCCAGTTGACCGAGCGATTAACAGAAGACAAGTACCATGGTTCTTACGAACAAATCGCAAAAGCCATCGTGAAATACTCTTCGAACCCTGGCCTTGATGTCGTAAATTTCTTTGAACAGGTGTTATTCTCTTTTCTGACAGGCAATGCCGATATGCACTTAAAGAATTTCTCCCTGATCCTAAAGCCTGGCGTCGGGAATGTTCTTGCCCCTGCTTATGATCTTGTTGCAACCGCCCTTGTAAATCCGGCAGACAAAGAAGATCTCGCCCTGACCCTGAACGGGAAAAAGAAAAAAATAACCCAGAACGATTTCATAGCTGCTTTCCGGACGCTGAATCTCGACCCTAAGCAGCAGGAAAATATTTTCAGGAAAATGATAAGTGCAAAAGCCGGGTGGATGGATTTTATCGGGATCAGTTTTTTAAGTGATGACTTTAAAGAGCTATTGAGTAAAATTATCGAGGAACGGTTCAGCAGGATTATCTGAAATTCTCTGGCGAAAAAG
>CAIPJU010000623.1 GCA_903865465.1 uncultured Bacteroidota bacterium | reverse complement strand
TGAAAGATTAAGTAAATGATCAGAATGTTAATAAGATATGCTTATTAGCCCAGTCCGGGCAGATCATTCCTTTCACAGTGAAAACGAGGGAATTGCCGGTATGAAATTACAAGGCTGAAGAAATCTTTATGGATTTCATCCAGGAGAATTATCTTCTGCTCAGATTTTTTATTGCAAAAGTATTGTATGGCTTCAAAAGGCGGCAGCTTGAAATTGTCCTTGTTTGAAATCCAGCTTCTTTGAAGAGATTGCAGCTGGATTCCAGTGGTAATAGTTGCATTATCCTGATGTAATGATATTTCAGAAGGAACATGTTTGTGGCCTATTGCTGAAGGGCCGGGCACTGAAGTGACAGATATGCCTAAACCAAAAAGGAGGATTATGATCAGGCGAACCGAAAAAAAAGGAAACTTTGCGTTATATGGGTTTTTACCTGTCATACCACAAAGTTATAACTATTAAGCTGAATTCTATTCAATTCTATTTTAAAAGTTAAAACCACGCCAGTGTAGCGAAATTGAATTGGGTGTTTATTCTTCTTTTATTGGCATGATAAACCATAACAAGAGTAATTTGTGAAGCGGATTGAAGTTATCATTTTTATAATAGCAAGCAGTATTAATTTTGAAGAGCATTCCAAAGAAGCTGAATTATTTTAAGTGTTTCTGATACTGAAAGATAGTTATGGGTCAGGTCAATTTGAATGCATCCCTTCAAATGAAACCTCAGAACTAAGAATAACCAGGCAACGTTGTTTTAATGACTATGATTCGGCTCAAGATTACTTTGATGAACTTACCTCATGGGAATATCTTAAGCATAGAACACCAAAAGTTGTATCAGGGGTACAGGAAGCAGCCTAGGTGGTACCGAAGCTCCTCCGAATGAAATTAGCCTGGGGCTGATATCGGTTAAGGGCTTTGTGGCAGGATTACATAGCAATATGCAACCGCAAAATGCAACTTTGATCCAGCCCGACATCAGGCTATACAAAATCCAGTTTCATAATCTTAAGTAACGTGATTATGTTATTATTGCAATCGAGATTTAAATATAACAAACTATTATATGAACAGTTGAAACGAAACGACCATGTAGCACTTTATGCAATTGGTGGCAGTGAAGAGAAATAAGGAGAGAGATTTGAGGTATTCTTGATACAGTGTGCCAGATATGAAGGGAGGGAGTATGAATGCATCCCTTCGGATAAATGATCACAACTTAGGAAAAGCAAAGTGAAATGCTTTAATGACTTTGAATCTGCCAATGAATACTTTAATTCCGGATTTATGGGGTATCCATTGTCGTCTGTCGTTTTTATTGGGACCATTGCCATCCCATTTGTATCCTTAAACTTTAAAGGATTATTACGGCAATAAGCAAACCTGTTAAAATTCTGCGTACTACCAGCATCCTGGTTATAATTATCCGGATTGAGGAATTGAGCTACCTTAAAATTAAGTAATTTTTAAGAGGTACAAAAATGTTTAATTCATTTTAGGTAAAGATTTTTTTTGAGCCTCCATTCCAAAGGAATTTAAACCAACCGAACATCTTACTCTCCATATTGTTTTATCAAAGTAATTACTATAAGGCTTAGATCAGGGAAACCCGTCTTGAGAAGATCCTGGGATTACAAAAAAAATCAGGCAAGGATCTTTGGATATAAAGATTCATGCTTAAAGTCCAACTGATTTGGCAACATTTTCTTTGAATATAATTGCAAAATCTTTTCCGGAATGTCAGATTTTAATGATATAGTCTTTGCTGGCAGGAATAAACTGTATGGGGCTTATACTTTAAGGAAGAAGTATAACAGGACAGTAATTATCTCTATATTTCTGGGAATCATTGTAATGCTATTCGCTGTTATTTATCCTTATTTAAGATCAATGGCATTCTATAGCCGGAAGGGGCATGAGGTACGACAGGTTGAAATTAAAATGGAAAAGCTCGATCAGCCTGCTGAAGTAATTTCTGCACCGCCACCGCCACCGCCACCTAAAGAAATCATTCAGCAAACCAGGTACATTCCTCCGGTGGTCGTTGACTCTGTTAAAAGGGGAGAGGAGACTCAACTCATGACTGCTGACGATGCAAAGACACAGGTTACAAACGAGGAGGCAGTGGAAGTTGTTGACAAAGTGAGAGAAGAGGTGCCCGAACAAACTATTGAAGAACCATTTGTTGCTGTTGAGGAGATGCCTGTGCCTGAAGGAGGCCCTGAGGGGCTTCATAAATTTATTTCGGATAAAACCAGGTATCCAGACATTGCAAGGGAAAACAACATTCAGGGAAAAGTATATGTCAAATTTTGTGTTACTGCAAAAGGTACAGTAGATCAGGTAAGTATTTTAAAAAGTGTTGATCCCGAACTGGATGCCGAGGCCATGAGGGTTGTGAAATCCTTTCCTCCCTTTACTCCGGGAAAACAGGGTGGGAGACCTGTGCCTGTCTGGCTGATAGTAAACATTGATTTTAAACTTGACTGAGATACTGCTAAATTCCGAAAAAGAATATTGCAGACAATATCATATGGAAGAATAAGAGCAGCCTCCTTAAAGATGACTTCAATGAATAATATGAGGCGCTTTGTAACATCTTTACACCAATAAAACAAGTTTGATCGTATAATATTGATAATAATAATTTTATGAATCCAAATGCAATCAGGGAACTTGCTTCCTCCTTCCAAAAAAGCAGGATATTTTTAAGCGCCTTTGAGCTTGACATATTTTCAAATATTGTCGAATCTGGTACAAGCAGCAGAGTGTTGGCTGAATTGCTGCAGCTTGATGATCATGCCTGCGACCGGCTTATGAATGCGCTGGTATCACTCGGCTTTCTTACAAAGCAGAATAATGCATTTTTTAATACTCCCGACAGTTTTGCCTTTTTGTCGAAGAAAAGCCCGGAATATATGGGAG
>CAIPJU010000622.1 GCA_903865465.1 uncultured Bacteroidota bacterium | reverse complement strand
ATACCTGTTCTTCTGAATAAGACGAAGCCGGTATTCAAGGGAACCTGTTTTTGAATCCAGAAGTTTGTCGGCAGTTCTCTGACCTGCAGGAACAACAGGACGGGTGATAAATGGTTTCTGTTTAATATGTGAAGGCAGTTTGATATAAGCTCTGGGATGAACCCTCAGACTGAATGGCGACCAGTCGAGAAGCTTTTCAAGCATCAGAGGGAAGCCTTCGCTCCCTGCAGGGAGTTCATAAACCAGCCTGCTCTTATGAGCCCTGATCTGACGTGCTGGAAGAAGGATTGGCTCTTCCTTCCCAACGGCAGGGATCTTTGCAGTTTCGAACCAGGCCTCCTCGAGGGTGTGCTGAGTAGGGAAAAACACAATCATCGTGCCCTTCTCTTTTGCGTTTGCTAACTGGAGGTAGCCCCCCTGACCTTTATTATAAAATTCAAAATTATGGAATTCGAAGTCGAGTTGAACAAGATCTTCGGGTCGCAGAAGACTGATTTTTATAGCTCTTCGTGGTTCCAGACGAGTCTCACCAAATGAGATTTTTAATTGAGATAAGGAACTGGCAGGTATTTGTCTCTGAACACTAACCTGTTTTTGTTTATTCCGAAGCTCCTTTGGAATGGTATTTATTTCATTGCCTGTGCCATTTTCATCTTCCATGGTAGAAATATCTGCACCTTCCGATCCGGAATTGATAAATACCGGCAGAGGAGAAGCAAAGGTCACTGGCAGGGCCACGGCACCTGATACAAGAGGATAAAACTGATGCATCAGCAATTCGCATCTATATGAGGATATATACCTGCTGTTTCCGAAGGCTTCAAAACCAGGATTCTTAGCAGAGTTACTGAACTGCATCGGACCCAGTTCTCCCGAGACCCACTGAGTTTTTTCCTTCAATCTGCCAGCCAGATAGAATTCAGGCGCTTTGTTCTGACTATGCTCTTCATAATAAAAATAGGGTGAAAACATAAACTGTTCCCCGGAACCGGAATATGGATTATACTGCAGGCTTCCATCTTTCTGCATTAGCCATACAGAATGAAAGGAACTATTGTTGCTGGTACCAGTCACAATTTTAAGATCGGGAGCTGAACCATTTGCAGAAATAGAATGACCATCAAATGACTGGATATCTGATATATATTCATCCCAGCCTGAGATTTGTGGCAGGGTAATTTTAAGTGACTTTTCAGGCACATGTTTTAAAAACTGATCCGCTTCTCCATCATAGGGCTCGAGTATAAGCCCATCGCTGCTCAGAAGAGAGTTATTGATCGATATCTTTGTTTTTTTATCTGTATTAATTGAAATCTTCCAACCCGAATCAAAACTTACATTGCAATCGCCATTCCACTCAACAATATCATTTCCTGAAAGAGCTATTTTCTGTTTGGGAAAGAGAGGTTTCCCATGGGCAGATATATTACAATCAAGCCAGTCGACAAAATCGATCTGTTCCTTAATTCCCATTTCAGGAACATTCATGTCCATCCTCCAGGTACCGGCATCCCGGAAGATATCAGCCTTCATCGAAAAGTCCAGATTTGAATTTTTCACCCTGAGCTTTGTTGCTGTAATGGTGTAATTATCATTTTCTGAAATGAAGTCAAGGGTGAATCCCTTATCAAAAAATCCTTCAGTAATATCCCAGGATGGTTTTCCATCGCGCATTACCACAAAACGGCCTTTCCCAAAACGGATTTCAAAGGGTTGGTAGCTGAGGGCTCCAACAGCCCTTGTCAAAGGATTTAGCGAGAGCATTCCCAGTCCGATGGTCCGGAGGAAATTGCGTCTTCCAGAGGATTTTTTATCAGACGTTTCGGGTACAATGAGATTGTTTCTTGCTCTCTTTAGGTGAAGCATCCTGAATTTCATAATCCCAAGATATAGGTTAATATATTAAAAGAGAATTGCTTTTCAATATATTAATAATATTCTGATTATGTATGCATTTTTTTGAAAATGAGAAGCCAGGAGGAAGAAATGTATAGTCGGAACAGTTCCTATTAAAATGAAAATGATGCTTCTAAATTACCTCTCTTCATCCGAGACAAGAACTCCGTTCGCAAAATATGATTTATTTCTACTTAGCCGGCTGATATTATATGTCATCACCTCACCACTATTTTCAGTTATACTTTCTACTTTTATTTCCTTCAGGTTTTTATTTTCAAATTTCAGGCATATATCTCCGGGAAGAAGCTGGTTTGCATTCAGATTGTATTTCTGCAGGGTCTGAGAAGGTTTGAAGGAACACCACCCCTTATTCTTAACATAGTATGGATGATCGCCTGTATTATCATTTACACTGCCATCGCCGAAGGTAATATGAACCATATCGCTATGCCGGACTGAATCTGTTTGTTCAACTCTGGCATCTTCAGTTTTCATTGTTTTCAAATTATATGACAAGATCTTATCGCCAGGCTTGATTTTTTCAATCGGCTTCTGAAGTCCGTCTGGCTGTATTATTCCAGTACCTCTTTTAAAACAAAAAACAATCATACAGGCATGTTCATCTGTTTTTAAATAATCCGTAGCCAGGTCCATGGTTCCGGATACACACCTGTTTTCAGCCTGGTTCAGTACGGCATAACCAGTCAGCATAGGATGACCCCGGGGTGGATCTTCGGTATCCATATACTGTATCCAGAGTGAGCTTTCGCAAATCTTCTCTACTCCTGCAGAATGAGCCATTGCCAGTAAAGCCTCCTCGCGCGAAGTGTAATTTAAATGATCAGTTGAACCAATTAAATGGAACGGCTCACTGAAAAATGAATTAGAGATATTGGCTCCTATCTGGTCTTTCGTTAGGAGTACACTGTCGGGCAGAATTACAGTAGGATTATTCTTCAGGTAGGCTGGAAAAAGCCAGATCATAAAACCCTCTTCAAATTTTGTTTCAAACCAGTCTACTTTATAATCGTATGCCAGCTCAAACTGTATCCCCTGGTCAGTGTATTTATATGCTGCGGTATTACAAATTGTTATATGGTTATTGAAATAATCTGGTGTCATATTGTTTTTTGCCATAAACAGTTCTTTCCAGATGGCCAGGTAGGTTTTGCAGGTATCGCTCTGGCAAATGGATCCAGAACAGGAAACAGGCAGTTCTCCCCAATATGGATGAGAGCAATCAACTGATTTATAATCTTTTGTCTTGGAGCATGAAAATAATACGAGGAATATCAGGCTGATAAAAAAGACTTTTTTCATATGGACAGGGTTAGTACAATAAAACTGCAATTACTGTGCCAAAATGTTAAAAGGAGGTTCTTCTTTTATAAGATTCTTTAATCCGATGGAATTCACCAAAATGCCAAAGCACTTCTGACGGATCGCCTGACTGAATTTGCCATATGTTTCATTTGCTTTTTTTTATTCAAAGGTTTTCCTGTTTTAATGATTTTAATTGCAAAAACACGGCAAGTAGAAGAAGTAAAAGCTGGTTTTATATCAATGGCTATAAAAGATCGTTTTTTGAATAAAGGTGAGGAATAAAATCCGCACCTTTATTCTTAGAGCCATCTAATATTAGGATATCTGGAACATCTGATAATATAAATTCGCAATTGAATTTACTTCAATTTAAAAGCGATATTTACATATTCATAAACATCAACCAGATCACCTCCCTGTCTTCCTGGTTTCCAATCAGGCATGATTGAGACAATCCTTTTGGCTTCGTTGTCAAACATAGGGTTATCAGATTTCATGACGACAATGTCCTGAACGGTTCCCTTTGTATCAATATAAAACCTTACTCCAACATTTCCTTCAATCTTTAATCTACTGGCTTCTGCCGGATATTTTACATTTTTATATATCCAGGACCACATGGCAGCTTCTCCTCCGGGAAACAGCGGCATCTCCTCAACCACTACGAAAGGATAATGTGCATTCTTATCAGGAGGAGCGCTCATGACTTCAGCGTAGATAGTTTGATCCTTAGGTACATCTGAAACCTT
>CAIPJU010000621.1 GCA_903865465.1 uncultured Bacteroidota bacterium | reverse complement strand
CATTCATGTCGAAACTGAAGGCATTTTTAATACCACATTTATCGGAAATCACGTTGGCGGTAGCAGGAAACATCATATCGGGCGTAACAGTACAGCAGATCAGAAGGTCAACTTCATCAGGAGAAGTATTGGTTTTTTCGAGCAAACCTGTCACCGCCTTTTCTCCGAGGTCAGAACTTCCCAGGCCTTCGCCCTTAAGAATTCTTCTCTCCTTGATTCCGACACGCTGAGTGATCCATTCGTCGGAAGTATCGACCATTCTTGAGATTTCCTGGTTTGTCAGCCTGTATTCCGGCACCCATGCATTAATACCTGTGATAGCTGCCCTTATCTTTTCCATTCTGTTAAACTGCTTCTTTAATCTTCTGAGCCAGATTGGCATTAACTACTCCCCTTGTCTGCAAAATCATGCTTTTAACAGCCCTGCGCTTGGCAATTCCATGTCCTATCACAACATTTGCGTTAATGCCTATTATCGGTGTCCCTCCGGTATTTTCCCAGTCGAGCCTGTCAAAATACGAATCGCTAAGGTTCCGTATTTTGTAAATATTATAAAAGGCTTCACCCATTTTAAGAATCACATTGCCAACAAAGCCGTCACATACAACCACGTCGGTCATGCTCTCCATAAAAATCGAATTGCCCTCAATGTTACCCGCAAAATTAAGTCCGGGATATTCCTTCATAAGTTCATATGCCGCTTTTATGGCAGAGGTTCCTTTTGTCTCCTCCTCACCAATGTTAAGCAGTCCGACAGAAGGATTCTCTCTTCCCAAAACATGTTTGGCATAGATGCTTCCAAGTACTCCGTATTGAAGCAGGACATCGGGTTTGCAGTCGGGGTTTAATCCTACATCAAGAATTACAGAGTCGCGGTTATCAACGCAGGGCAATATTGTTGCAAGTGCAGGTCTGAGAACCCCGGGAATAACATTCACGGTATAACTGGCACCAACGAGCATAGCACCGGTATTACCGGCGCTGCAAAAACCATCAAGCGATCCGGTTTTAAGCATACCATAACCTATTGAAATGCTTGAGTTCTTTTTCTGAGAAAAGGCTTTTGCAGGATGATCTCCCATCTCAATGACCTGAACAGCAGGAACTATCTCAAATAATGAAGGCTCAACCTGCATTTCATTAAGCTTCCTGTAGATAGATCTTTCATCCCCGATAAGGACAATTTTCTCATTATCAGAAAGAAACTTGACAGCATCAACTGCACCCTCAATGATTGCATCAGGTGCAAAATCACCTCCCATGACATCAAGGCCAATTCTCATACTTTTGATTTTAAGTTTAGAAAAATCAGGCAGTTGCCTTCTTCTCTATGGCAAGCTTGCCTCTGTAATACCCACATTCAGGGCAAACTCTGTGATACATCACTGATGACCCGCAGTTTGAACAGGTTCCCACGGTAGGAGCAGTAGCTTTGTAATGAGTTCTGCGTTTATCTCTCCTGGTCTTCGAATGTTTATGTTTAGGATGTGCCATTTTAAAAATATTTAATTATCACTTAATAATTTCTTTAACTCGTCCCAACGGGGATCGTCATGCTTTTCCTCTTCAACTATGTGCTCCTTAAGCTTCCTGAGCATCTCAGGGTCGCAAGTGCTATTTCCTTCCTTATCATCCGGATGAACCCTTCTTATAGGCAGATCCAGAAAAATGTATTCATAAAAATTCTGCATCAGATCCAGTTGAGAATCTTCTGCAGGAACTGTCAGAATGTCAGGATCATCTTCCTCTGATACCTGTCCGTACTTGACAATGAGCCTGTTTTCGCAATCAACAGGATGAGAAAACATCTCCAGACACCTGTCGCAGCATATAATCACACTTCCCGTTATCTCAATGGTCAGGTG
>CAIPJU010000620.1 GCA_903865465.1 uncultured Bacteroidota bacterium | reverse complement strand
CTGTTCATCGTATATGTTTAATCCACCGCCGTGTGTCCCTATAAGTATTTTACCGTTTCTTGCAATATAAATGGCGTAAATATTGTTATTTGTCAGCCCAGAGGAGTTGTTATCGGTGTGTCGGAAATTGATGAATCTGTTTGTTTTTATGTCGAATTTTATCAGTCCATCACCCCAGGTCCCAATCCAGATATTATCCTTTGAATCTTCCGCCAATGAAATAATGAAGTCTCCAATGATGGCGTTTCCGATGGAATTATGTTTGTAAATAGTCGATTGTTCGGATCCTTTGCTAAACCGGTTTAACCCTCCTCCATCTGTTCCTATCCACAAATTTTCGTGCCGATCCTCTAATATACTAAGTACGAAATTATTAGAAAGACTTCCAGGGATTGCCGTGTGACGGAAATGGTTAAAAAGAGAGCTGCTTTTTTTATGCAGACAAACTCCACCCGAAAATAATCCAACCCACATATTTCCATCTTTGTCCTTGGTTATTACATCCGCGGAGTTCGACGACAGGCTGCTTCTATCAATTTCATCACTTTTAAAAGCTCTGAAATTGTTTAATTTAGAATTATAAGTATTTAATCCGCCATTTTCGGTCCCGATCCAGAGAGTCGAGTCAACATCCTCATTAATTGATTGTATATTGTTATTCGACAATGAATTAGCACCACGAGTGTTTCTGTAGTGGTAAAATTTGCCAGTCTCATAGTCAAACCGGTTAAGTCCTTCTCCTGTAGTTCCAATCCAAAGCCGGTGACTGCTATCTTCAAAAATCGAGGTGATTGTGTTTCCCGAAATTGAGGCACTGTTATTCCTGTCATTTTTATATATGATAAAAGTATTGTCTTTAACTACATATCGATTTAATCCACCTTCCAGAGTCCCGAACCAAATATACCCCCTGCTATCGACGAAAGCATTTGTCACATTGTTGTTACTTAGGCTTTTGGGATCGTTACTGTGATGATAAAAGTGTTTAAACAGTCTTGAGTTGGGATCAAACTGATTTACTCCGTAGCTCGTAGCGATCCAAAATCTCCCTTCGCTGTCAGTTATAATCTTATTAATCGTATTATCAGATATTGTATTCGGATTTAGCGGATCGTGCAAATAACGCGTAAACCTGTTGCTTTTACGGTCAAATTTATTCATTCCGCCTCCATGTGTGGCAATCCAGATGTTTCCCTGTTTGTCTTCAAAAAGGTTCTTCACATAATTATTGCTTATGCTCCCCGAATCTGAAGCTTCATTATAAAAAACCCTGAATTGATGGCCATCATAACGGTTCAACCCATTCTCAGTGCCTACCCAGATAAATCCATGACTATCCTGCATAATACAAAGAGTGTTAAGATCCGACAGCCCCTCTTTCGTACCTATTCGTTCAAAGTTAAGTTGCAGCTTCTGACAAAGGGCCATAAGTGTAATGAACTGAGCAAGAATTAGAAATATGTATTTTTCTTTTCTCATTATTAAATAATAGTCATCAAAAAAGGCTTATAACAATATTTGGAAAGAT
>CAIPJU010000619.1 GCA_903865465.1 uncultured Bacteroidota bacterium | reverse complement strand
GGTGATCTTGTATGCAACTGTCTCTTTCCTGTTCAATCCGATAAATTGATTCTCAGAAAAGCTGGTCAGCTTTTCTCTCTTTATACTGATATTGTTATCAACCCCGAAAGAAATATTAAGTGTATCAGTGAATTGCTGGGTATTGATAATTGATTTCCCCACGTAGGAATTCTCAAGATAAATATTTGCTTCCCCATCGAGTAAATCAGTTTTATACCAGTCGCCTATTTTGCCGATCAGGTAAACATATTCTGATAATACAGGAACAGCCTGGTATTCAAAAAGGGCATTAACCTTTGATTCCCTGAATGTTATTGTATTAGTTTTGTTCTTTGAAATAATTGTTTGGGGCGCTTCAACAATATATTCATTCGAGACTTCTCTTTTTGAAGTTATTGTGAGCGGAATTGAAGATTCTTCATTATCCTTTTTTGTTGTTACCAGGATGACTCCGTTTGCTGCTCTCGATCCATAAATAGCTGTTGCTGATGCGTCTTTCAGTACCTGGATACTTTCTATTTTATTTGGATTCATTGATTCAATATTATCTCTTGGCACCCCGTCGACAATATATAAAGGCTTACTTTCAGCAGCCATCGAGCTCATTCCCCTTATCCTGATCCGACCAGCATTCCCCGGACTTCCAGTACTATCTGAAATCTGGACCCCTTCAACTCTGCCTTGCAGCGCGCTGACTATCTCGGGATAATAGAACTGAAGATAGAAGGGTGTTATGGCAGGTATCTGGGCCGAGATATTCGTCCTGGCAGTCGACAGAATGAGGTTGACATTATTCCAGTCGATGCCCGTATTCTGGATAATATTTGCTTTGAAGGTTATTGTGAGAGGCTTATCGACTCCTGTAAAATGAATATCATAGGACGGATACCAGCTTGCCTTTTCCACAAGGTAACTGAAATTGATTTTTGAGTTTTTTGATTGTTTCGAATTAATGGAAACAATTATTGTACCCGACGGTAAATCGCTTCTGTTACTTAATGAGCTGAGTTGACTGCTGAGTTTAGTAGTCTCTTTGACGTAATCATTCAATAGTCGCTGCTTCTTCAGGATTTCAAGTGTCAGCGTCTCCAGGTTGCTGCCATAGATTGAATTCAAAGAATTGAACACCTCAGGATTGATGGCTTGTTCTTTACCTGTAACATTTTTATTGGTCTTTAGAAAATCCAGTTTATCATTGAGAATTTTTATCCAGGTTTGCTCATATTCGGTTTTTGCCTGGATCTCTTCAATTTTTGATTTTATTGATGTGATCTCTGTGCTTTTTTCAAGTTCGTTTATATAATCATTCTGATGCTGAACATTTTGGATTGTATATGATCCGTCGCCTTCAACCCTGATACTCTCTTTTTTTATAAAGGGGGAGAGGTTAGTGAATTTCAAAATCATTGGACCCTGTTGAAGTACTATGCTGGCTTCACTTTCAATTTGTGCACCTTGCATATAGACCGTAACCTTCTTTATCGAAGATGTTAAATCTTTTTCATTCTGTCCCAGTGTGATAAGTTGGAATAATATCAATAAGCCAAGAGTTAAAATTGATTTTTTCATAGTATAACCATTTAGGCAAGTTCAAAAGGCACTTTGTCAGTTAAAATTATGCCTGAGAAGAGAAAATTTGTTAATAAAGATAGTAATTAACTTCCTGCATTACCTTACTTATTTATCAGTAAATGGTAAATCCAGCATTGTAGGATGAAACCGTATAATCCGATCCTTAATATTAAAAGTT
>CAIPJU010000618.1 GCA_903865465.1 uncultured Bacteroidota bacterium | reverse complement strand
TGACGTAAATGGAAACATTGGTATAGGCACAACATCTACAATCGCATCTGGCAATGCTGTTGCAGTGTATGGCGGCAATATATTTGTTGCAGGTAATATAAGAGTTGGTAATACCTCAACACAGCTAGGTGGTATACAATTTGCTGATGGATCATTTATGTCTACAGCAGCAAGTGGATCAGGTACATCTATCACAATAACTGATGATACTTCTACCAACGCACCTCGTTATGTAAACTTTACATCTGCTACTTCTGGGCACCACAAAGATGCAATACCCGCTGATTATCAGTGGGTATTGTCATTTTCAGGGAAAGAATAGGGAAAGAATTGTGTGATTTTTCGAGAAATCCAAAAAGCGCGTAAAATGGATTAAATGCAATTAACCGGGATTAAAATAGACGCGGTATTTCAATCGATTTAATTAATTCGACAACCAATCTTAATTAAATTCCAAATCCAGTTTTGTTTCTGCCTATCTTAACATCTTTCCTATTATGGGAGCAGACCTCTGATTTTGGACCTGAAATCACCAAAATTTGTAAGGGACTATACCATTGAATCGACAACAACCATCCACTGATCAGGGGATAGTTCACCAGAATCCATGATGAGGTCAACGATATGCTGAACGTATTCGTCCGACCAACCAATTTTGAAGAACATTTTTTAAAACTGTTACAGAGAAAACCATATCAAAATAATGTTTTTATAACCTTGCCTTGTATTTCGTATGCCTAGAATTCCTGAAAATGAATTTTCATCCTTGTGTCAAAATCCATAAAGAATTTATTTTCATAAACCTCTGTGCTATTTCTTCGGAATTAACCCCAAAAGTCAGAGTGATCGAATCCAAAATGATGTCATTTTAGCTCGATCTTTGACAAAAAAGTCAAAGATGATGACCAATGGACGTACTTATCCCCGGATTTGTCTGGATAAAAGAGGGTTTATACGGTGGATTCAGATCATAAATCCAATATTGTTGCCGAAGAAATACAGGAATCTTTCATTAATTATCAGGAGATGATTTTTGATTACCTGTATGGAGCAACAGAAGAAAACATTTTAATTGGGAAGCTGAATAAAAAGCTTCAGGAAATGAAGCAAAATTATTCACGAATTGGTTCCGAGATAAAGAACCTTCACGTTCCAGCTTATTGATGCCTTAAATAAACGGTGCTAATACCAATTTGATCAGGGGCATTACCAAAAACATCAATTGGAATGTTACGCAGTTAGAAAATGAAAACTCTCAGTTTGATTTGGATTGTGATCCGGGAAAGAAACTGGAGATTATGACGGACTGGGGTTCCATTGTCAAGTGATTAATTATCAAAGTGACATCTAAAGTCATTTCAATTTAAATTTTTAAATTAAATATTCATCCTTGAATATCTCTTCCGATCATAAAAAAGCGTATACCGCATTATAATTTACCTGTGAAATCAACCGGATGGATTTAAAATAAATCACAAATAGGCGAGTTCATCGTCAAAAAAGTCGATGAAATATTACATATAGAAAACTCTCCGTCTAAATGCCAGGATAT
>CAIPJU010000617.1 GCA_903865465.1 uncultured Bacteroidota bacterium | reverse complement strand
CTCTATTCCTTTAATAAGAAAACATATTTCAAAGCTCTCCAAAACGGGCTGGAAAAGGAATTTTAAAAGTCAGAAATAAAGAAATAAATTACTTCCATGAGTAACACAAAAAAAGTTCGCTGGGCCATTTTGGGTGCTGGCAATATAGCCAACCAGTTTGCCACTGATTTTAAAGCTGTAAGTAATGCTGAACTGATAGCGGTTGCTGCCAGCGATATAGAACGGGCAAAAATGTTTGCAGAGAGGTATGACATTCCCAATTCTCTTACTTATGATGAGTTGTATAAGAGCAACCAGATTGATGCAGTTTATATCGCAACCACCCACAATTTTCATTTTGAACATTCGATGAAATGTCTGCAGAAGGGGAAAGCTGTACTTTGTGAAAAACCTGTAACAATCAACGATTCTGATTTTAAGAAATTAGCTGCATTTGCATATGAAAAGCAGGTATTTTTAATGGAAGCCATGTGGACTTATTTCCTGCCAGCTCTTAATAAGGCAAAGGAGTGGATCAGTGAGGGAAGAATTGGAAATATAAATCTGATACAGTCCGATTTTAGCTTTTTGGCTGATTATAATCCGCTGGACAGATTATTTAACCCAACGAACGGAGGCGGTGCACTGCTTGACGTGGGAATCTACCCAATAGCTTTTTCCCTGTTCTTCATGAACCGCAAACCGGATGAGATAAAAGTATCAGCTGTCATTGGCGACTCAAAAGTTGATGAATTCATCGGCATGATGTTTAAGTTCGGCGACGTTTCTGCCCTGTTGTTTTCATCCCTGCGTTTTAACTCCCTTAACAAGGGAATTATTACCGGAGATAAAGGATCAATAGAGATTCCTGATTTTTTTACAGCTGTATCAGCTCAATTATATAATGCAGACCATCAACTGGTTGAATCATTTACCGACCAGAGGATGACTTTAGGTTATGTTTATGAAATTCAGGAAGTTACGGACTGTGTATTAAATGGAAGTCTTGAAAGCAAAATTGTGACTCATTCCAGAAGCAATGAGATACAGGAGATTATGACTGACATCAGAAGAGAGATAAACCTGAAGTTTCCGATGGAATGAAATCAATTTTAGTCTTAAAATAAAAAAGCCATGCACTTATATTAAAGCATGGCTGTTTTTTAACTTAGCGGATGGATTTGTGCTCCGACTCATCACCTGCAGTCGGACACTCCTGTTGAGAACTATATGGCATTAGTTAATGCCGTTTGTCAGGAACCTTGACAAACCATTCATGGCAACTATTAACTAACTAAAGGGATCCTGAGAAAAATTCTTATTTGTTTCCCAGTTTTATCTCCGCTATAAAACCTTCGTGACCAATGACATATCCCCTATATTTCTCAAAAAACTTCATTCTTGTTAAAATTACATTCGGATCAGGATTGGTGTAATCTTTCCCCCAGGAGCTACCCCCGTCATTTGAATGGTAGATTTCGTTTGCTGTTTTAAGGATTATTGTATCCTCGCTAAGAAAATAACAATCGGGATAACTATATGGAATTAAAGAACTTATTTTTTTCCAATTATCTCCGCCATCAGTAGTCTTCCATAATTCTTTATTAAAATTGAAGGCAAATCCGGTTGCGGTATTCAGAAAATGAAAGGCAGTAACCTCACTTGTCTGAAAGCCAAGACTGGTCCATGTTTCTCCTCCATCGCTTGTCTTCAGGATGTTGCCAACAGATGAATTATCGAAAGACCTGCCTCCTGCACAAAATCCAAGGTCAGAATTTAAGAACTCTATTCTTCGGTAAACAATCATGTAATTAACAGGATCATTTGCCGCATCGAATACCATATTCCAGGTACCACCTGAATCGCCTGATTTCATGATCCCATTTTTCAATATGAACCCTGTTTTATTGTCCTTGAATTGTAAACCGGCGATTTGTGAACCAAAATTATCGAGGCCGTGCCCAAGCCAGGTCTGGCCGCCATTGTCTGAAGAGTACAAATCATTTCTTGCCATAAATACCTGCTGATCGTCTAAGGCCTGAATACAATTTAAACTCTGGTAGAGTCCTGTTGCCATCAAACTCCACTGATTACCCCCATCGGCTGACTTCAGAAGGGTTCCATTGGCGCCGCATATATAGGCAGTTTCACTGTTGCCAAAAGAGATATCGGTCAAAATTTCAGTGGTACCCGATGATACCTGCCCGATTGTAACATATAGTCTTTTAGGATTGTCGTTTTTGTCACCCTTGCTGCAAGCTGTGGCAAAGAGAACCATCAAAAACAGAGAGAACGATTTGTTCATATTCAGATTTGTTTATATTTTATATGAGTATCGTGACCCATTAACATCCATTTAGTAACCGCTAGAAAATCAATTGATTTACCCCAGCCCCAGGGGAGTCAATCGATTTTCTTCACTCCCTTTAGGGCCTGAGGAAACGAAGAAAATCATTGAATTCTTATGTATAATTCCCGAAACTCATTTTATTTTAATAACATATATTTAAAAGTCAACATCTTATTAACTTATACCCTATTGCCTGGTCAGTCCAGACTGTTAACGGAAGTCAATGCGAAAATAGTGTTGAATGTAAATATAAACATTTTGCTCCCGATATTAAATTTCAGGATTATCGGGAATGAATAACAAGAGTATGGCCTTAAGATGTCATTGACCGCCCAGATAGCTGCAGCGAATCATGAATCACAGAGGAATTTGTTTATAAGTAATTTGAATCTAGCTTTTTATCATCCCGAACTAAGCCCGGTGGTGTCCAGTCGATTGGCCATCAATACTGCAAGGATTAATTAACGATGAACCGGCTTTTTTCAGGACCTGCCCTTCGTTTTGTAAGTTTCGACTCGCTTTTATCCTTTACTCTGTAAGGGAAAGAATATTCCCGTCAGGGTCTTTAAACCAGGCAACCATCGTACCATTGGGCGAGGTCCATATTCCAAGCTTATCCTGTTCAAGAAAGTCATATCTCTCAAATAAGATATTTTTCTCATTAAGCTCTCTTATTTCGTCAACCAAATTGTCAACTCTCCAACCTAAGACCGCAAATGGCTGAGGTTTTAAGTCAAGGACAGTTGTAACACGCAATAAAGTTCCCTTAACATCAAATTCTAAGGCATAGTCATCTTCCGATAACAGTTTAAGTCCTAAAATATCTTTGTAAAACCTTTTAGCCTGATCGGGTTTTAAACTTTGTACAAAAGCGGTAAGTTTCTTGTCAGAAAGCATATACAGTCAAGGTTTATTATTGTTAATTATCCTGGATTTCAGGTTCCACCAGTTTCATCAGTTTATCCAGGGACTCCTGCCAGCCCAGATAGCACATCTCAACAGGTATTACAGACGGTATTCCTTCCTGCAGAACTTTCAATTCAGTCCCGCAGAGAACTTCACTAAACCATACAGAGGTCACTAATTCACCCTTAAGATTTGGGTCATCAAATTTGTCATTGTACTTGATGAACTCATTGGGTCGAATTTCCAGGAATTTTCCTCCAAAGGACTGACTGTTTCCCGTAGTAAAGTTTATAAATGACATCTTAAAACCTCCTCCAACTTTAAATTCCATATGATGAATAACACATAAGAATCCATAGGGAGGAATCCAGCATGAGAAGGCATTCGGGTCAGAAAAAGCACGATAAACCTTCCCGGGAGCAGCCTTAACCACTCTGTGTAGGCTGACGCTATTCTCTGCCATATTATTAAGTTTTAATGTTAATAAAGAGTCGGCTCAGATAAGCCCTTTGTAGCCATAAATCCCTGAAGGGGACTTTTAAACTTGCTTATTTTCAATTGTTCCCCAATCTGACCCGGAGATAAAACTATTGAAAAAACAAATTTACTTCTCTTAGCTGACTCAAAAAAAATTATAGTCTTTCAATATAACATTTATCACATAAATATTGTTTATTCTTTCTCCTCTCTAAAATAGCCAAAAACATATTTTTTACGCTCCTCCCCTGAAAGGGAAAAAATCTTTAAGCACTAAACCAGGGTGAGGCCTGCCAGATCAGCTTTCCCGTTTTTCAGGAATTCGTAGGTCATACGGTCAGCCTGGCACCCTATAAAGCTGATCCGTTTCAGACTCTTGTTTTTAAAGAAGGTGTTGATAAGAGTTGAATTCAGAAAAGTCACCCTTGTAAATGCGCAGTTCTCAAAAGCGCACTCCTCCATAGTACCCTCGAAAACTATATCGGCAAACTGCATAGCCTTAAAAGAGGTACGATTCAACACAGCATTGGTGATTGTGTTTTTCAGGAAGGCACCAAATTTAAGTGAGGCTCCTGAGAGATCGGCCCCCGAGAAATCACAGCCTTTGATATGACTTACTGAAAATTCAGTTTCTTTCAGTGAACACTCCTTAAATTGGTTATTAACGAGGTTAGAACTCTGAATATGGCTGCCGCTGAATTCGGAACCTGAAAAGTCGCAGCTGTCAACATTATTGCTTTTTAATTGGAGTCCCGAAAGGTCTGAACCAATAAAGAGGCAGCGACGCAAATTGGAGTAACTGAATTTCTCATTCAGGTTTTTCAAGCCTGAAAAGTCGGCCTCCACCCAGTTCCCGCACGACATATCCCAGATAAGCTTCTGCTTTTTGGCTGGAAATTCATTCGTCTGCCTTTCCTTTGGTTCCTCGGGGCCTCTCTCCGTGACGGCAGGAAGGAAGTTTTCTGAAAAATAGTTAAGGTCAACATCCAGAATTTCTGCAAGACGGTTAAAGGTAATGATGTCCGGCATTGATTCTCCCCTCTCCCACTTTCCGACTGCCTGTGAACTGATAAATAAAGCTTCGGCGAGCTGGGCTTGCGACAGTTTTGCACTCTTTCGTGCTTCGGCAATCTTATTGCCAATAATTTTAGTTGTTAACATGATTTTATCTTTTTGTATTAGTTTTTCAACACAACAAAGATAAGCGGATTCATTTCCTTAATTAACAAAATATAGATATTATTAGTTGTATTCCTACTACTTTTTGTTGTTATTCAACAACTAATTGTAGTATTTATTGAGTTTTGAGAAGAGTGCTTTTTATGAATCAAAAACCATCAATTATCTTAGGTTGTAATGGCAAGAGCCTGTTAAGAGATAAGAAAAAGATCTTGAAGGTAGAACAGTACGCAAACTAAGCCATGAGACTACCTTCACGTTTAAGCTGTTGCAAGGCAAGGCTTAGCTTAAAGCAATCTCTTCACCATCAGTTGGTATATAGATGTTTGGATAATTCTTTACTCTCTCCCTGCAATAATCTCTTGTTTCGGAGCAATGATTCAAAGAGTCCAGATGAATGACAAATATCTTTGATTTCGGAAGAAGTCCAGAAATCTCCTGAATCTCATTTATCGACATGGTTATTGGTTTGCCAAAGATGAATTTCGCTGCTCCTCCATTGGCAATAACAACATCGGGCTCCGTTTTAATCAGATTATGCTTTAAAGAATCAGTCAGCAGACAATCGCCGGTTAAGAATATTTTAAATCCGTTGTAGTCTATCAAATATGATGAACTGCTACCCATCATAAATTTCAACAATCCTCTCCCATGTGTAGCCGGATATCCCGTTATTTTAATTCCACCAATTTCAAATTGGTTTTCAATCGGACGAGTAAGCAAAAAACCTAAATCATTAAGTCTTTGTACATCGGTTTTAGAACATAAAACAGGTAGATCCTTCGATATTATTTCAATTGCCTTTTGATCAAAAGGGTCAAAATGCAAATGGCTTAATAAAAGATAATCAATAGTTTTCACAAGAGTATCCGGATTAACCGGAAGGTCTGTAAGTGGATTTTTCAACTTATTCCCGGTTAGAATAACCGGAGGCAGACTCTCTTTTGCCGAAAGCATCGGGTCAATTAATATTTCTCTGTCACCAATTTTTAATATTGATGTTGCATGTCTTATATGAACAAATCCTATTTGAACTATCCTCATCGTCAGAAAATCTTTTTGTGAAGATACCGATTATCAAATTAAAAATAAAAATGCAAGGCAGCATAGTTGCAAAGGCTCAGGTGATATGACAGCCCTGAGCGCTGGCAAAGGGTCATGGTGCCGGGTGTATTTCACTTGTCATGACGGGAGTCCCTGTAACAGGCCTGGTAGTTATGTGCCATGGTGAAGCTGTTAGAGTCTGACAAGTCCGGATAAGGTCGTGATTTTCTGCTTACGATGAAACAATCAGTATAGGCAGGCAAAATCATGGTGCTACTTATTATTTTAATTCTCTTTTTTTAACATTATAAATGAATTCCTGATATCCAATTTTACCATCCTCTGAAATAGCTTCTACCACAACCTGCATATTTCCAGGGAGATCCGCATTGTAAAAGCTTGCAGAAGTATTCCCCAGGCTGTCAACATTTAGTTTCGGTTCCCAGTCTACCAGTGCACGCAGGTCTGGTTTATACCAGTCACCAGACTCTAAATTTTCATATTTTGGGGCATAGAACTCACGAGGTGTGGAAAATACAGGTAT
>CAIPJU010000616.1 GCA_903865465.1 uncultured Bacteroidota bacterium | reverse complement strand
CTGAGATACAAGTTTTCGTCTCAGCGAGATATTGAAGGATTGCTAACCTTGCAGGATGTGAGAGGACTTTTGTAAACCTTGCCAGTTCCTGAAGTTCTGTGGTGAATACTTCTGTCTTTAACATATGCTTATGTTTTATGTCGTAAAAATACGACATATTTTAATATAAGATTTGTAGAAGCATTAAATTTTTGTTACAGTTAAATTTAATTGCTTACCTGCAGACCTTAATGACTTATCCTTTTTTCTTATATCTGGGTCTCAATTGTCAAAGGCAAGAACCATCGAGTTGTTCCGTTCTGTCAATTCTGAGAGGTAGTCCAGCATGCTCCAAATCAACAATACCCCCAGCAAGATTTGCAGGATTCGTGAACCCTTTGTTTATAAGGAATTCCAACTCTTCGTGGCTTCATAACCCAACAGAATCTGCAATTATTATGGGTACATCCCTCGGCAGGTTTTTATAATTATCTGGTATAATGCTATTCGGCATTTTAATCACCTTCGGGACGTTAAAGTTTTTATATCCTGTGAGTCTTTCTTCACGGACATCTGTAAAATAGCATTATTCTCAGTTGCTTCTGTGTAAGCCTCTCTGGGTGTCAGGTTAAGAATTCCTGAACTTATGAAACCATGACTGAAGAATGACATATTTGCAATTTAACACATTCGATGATACATTAAACTGGTTTAATCTTCTGATAAATTCCATTCAGACTGGTCTTGTAAAACTCTCTTACGGTATTTTCATGTTCTGCCATGGGCTTTACGGGTACTAGATTAGTCACTTCTTCATAAGTCAGTCCCGAATTAAAAAGTGTGTCGGCTGTACCAAGGAGCATAGACGAGATTGTTTCTTCTGCTTCCTTTTTTGATAATCCATATGTCAGACCAAGTTCTTTAAGTTGCTGCAATTGAAACCAGAAATAGGTATGACCCATTGCACTGATGACTGCATAGGCTTCAATTTGATTCTCAGAGACTATTGGAACTTTTCCTAATTTCCCGAAAACTTCGATAAAACCATTCATAATAGTTTTATCGGCATTTGTAGCAAAGGTGACTGGATTATAACCCTTATTTACATAAGTCCCGGCATTTGGATTCATGCGTGCAAGGTTCGGAATACCAGGTAAGACAGATTGCATTTTGTTTATTGTAATCTTAGGAGCAAAAGAAACAACCAAAGCATCTTTCTTTATGGCGTTTTTAATTGATTGCAGTGAATCCATCATCACCGGTGGATGCAATGCTATAAAAACCCAGTCGGAAGATGCAGCCATCGACGAATCAGTGTTCGTAGATTCAATTTGCGGATAATCAGCCCTCAGGGCATTGAGCACCATTTCATTCGTTTCAAATACATGAACTTTTTCAAACGAAATATTTGCAGTTTTAAATCCCTGTAAAAGGATTCTGGTAATGCGTCCACCGCCAATAAAACCAATTGTTTTCATGATGGGAAAATTTTGAGTTTACAAATATCAATTGCTACATTATTGCGTTAAACAGAAAGCCGACTAACATAATCCCTGTTGCCACGATGCCTATGAAGGTTAATATAAGCGGAAGCTTCAGAACTTTTTTGAGTATTATCATTTCTGGAAGTGAAAGACCAATTACAGCCATCATAAATGCCAGAGATGTGCCAAGTGCTGCTCCTTTTTCAATCAGTACCGAAACAATGGGGATTATTCCTGCTGCATTAGAATATAGCGGTACGCCAATTATAACTGATAATGGTACGCTATACCATGCAGATTTGCCCATAAGAGCAGCCAT
>CAIPJU010000615.1 GCA_903865465.1 uncultured Bacteroidota bacterium | reverse complement strand
GGCATTCTCTACTTCCATCAGATATTTTAGTTTAGGAAATATTCAGTTTACAGATTATTCGGGTAATTTATTGAACTCTTATAATCCGAAAGAGTTTTCTATCGACTTTGGTTATTCACGCAAATTATCGCCTAAGCTGGGATTGGGTGTGGCATTACGTTATATTAATTCTTCTTTGGTTACCGGAACAGTAAATGGCGTAAGTTATAAAGCCGGAAATGCAGTGGCAGGTGATGTTTCATTATTTTATAATGAAGATGATAAAACAGGAAAGGGATTAAATTGGGGAATTACTTTAACTAATCTCGGATCAAAGATCGGTTATACCAATGATGCACAGAATAAAGATTTTATTCCTGCTAATTTAGGATTGGGTATTGCGTATACCAGTGTTTTTGATGATGCCAGTAAGATCACTTTTACATTAGATCTGAATAAATTATTGGTACCTGCAGCACCTGTTGCAAGTATCCCATCTAATCCAACACTTGATTCAGCAAATCTTGCAGCATACAGAAGCAATAGTGTGATGTCGAGCTGGTTAAAATCTTTTGCTGATGGCAGCAATCAATTAAAATCTTTTCAGGCATCTGTTGGTACGGAATATAATTATATGAATCAATTTATGGTTCGTGCCGGATATTTTTATGAAAGTCCGGAGAGAGGTAATCGTAAATATTTTTCTGTAGGTGTAGGATTAAAATATGATGCCATTGGAATTAATTTTTCTTATTTGGTTCCTTCGGGAAATGGTATTACACGTAATCCATTATCCAATACTTTAAGACTGGGATTGAATTTTGATCTGGAAAAAGCGGATGAAGGGCATAAGAATTAACCTCACCCTTCCGTCCCTCTCCTGAAGGAGAGGGAAACTACATCTTGATTCTATATATCATTATTTTGGGAGGAACATTTCGTTGTTATTCAACAATGGCTCACCCTTCCGTCCCTCTCCTGAAGGAGAGGGAAACTACATTTTCCTATTAACAGCATCATTCAAGTGAGAAGCAGCAAACCCAAATAATAAGATTCTCTTGCCGATGTTGGTCGCTGACCAACATCATATTGTCGAACGAAATATAAATTCTGTTGGTCAGCGACCAACAGGGGCAGGAAATCTCATTCGTGCTACAATATTTTAAAACGGAGTTCACATTTTTTGATTCTCAGCATCTACTCATCTGCACTATGAAATTTAATAAATTGAACTACACTAATGCTCTTTTCTTACTAATATTTACCGAAAACCTCTTGGTAATTGACTTTTTTAAGGGCAATTTTTTCCCTGTTGCTTTATAATAAGCAATTACCTCACTAATCTTTTTTCTATCTTTTGTTGTTAACGGTGTAGGATCAACTACAAAGTCAATTCCTGCCGGCTCTTTTATATATCCCATTGTGATTATAATTTATGTTGGAAAATATTTTTTTATTAGCTTAAGGGCTTCTTGTGGGAAGATTACAATTTTATGTCCCCAATATGTGTTGCACCTAAAGACTTTTCATAATGCTCAATCAATTTTGTCTTAGAAGTGAAAGAAACGAAACCTTGGTATCCTCTGTCCCACGAAGATTTGCAAGTGAAGGCAAATAAATTACCCGGTACGCCTTCATACAATTTATTCTTGCCTAAGTTGAACGGTGCGCTTTCAATAAGGTGTAAATAATAATGATCTGTGTAGTCGCCGATGCTTAAAAGACCTTGAACTATTTCAGGATTGTTTCTTATTGTCAGTTTGAAAACTTGACGGTCTTTAAGTTTCCATTCGTTTGCCCAATTAAAAAGCCAACCATTACTTTTGGTAGTAATTTTCAAGTCTGCTTTTTTTATCGGATGAATATCAGTAGGAAAACTGTCACCAGAAACAGTATTGACGATGCTGTTT
>CAIPJU010000614.1 GCA_903865465.1 uncultured Bacteroidota bacterium | reverse complement strand
TGATTTCTAATTGCAGCTTTTGGGAAATGTTTAAGTTCATAACCATCATTATGCCAATTAACTAATAACCAATAATTCCCAAACCATTTATTAAATGGGCCGCCTTTAACGAAAGGGACCCATTTCTTCTTATCAATCTTATTATTTGATGATACCATATCAGGAGTAACTTCCCAATGAAATCTTTGATATTTTTCGCCATTTGAAACCGACATCCCTTGTGAATTCTTTGAATAAGAATCCAAAGCCTTTTCTTTAAATTTTCTCCTGAATTCATCACTAATCCAATAAATAAACGGCCATCCATCTACTATTTTGAGTTTTTCCTGTGTCAGTACAAAATTGTGAATATTTTGACGATTAGCGATGTAATCATCTAAAGCTTCAAGACAGAAATCTTTTTTAAATTTTTCATTTGGCGTGCGAGTGTATTGGTCTAGGGAGATAAACCATGCCGATCTAAGATTTTTTTCTTTTTCTAGAACATAGAATGCCGGGTCAACCATAACCGAACCGAATAAATTACTCAAACCAAATTCTACGAAAACATTGATTTGAAGTTTGTCTATAAGGAATTTTCTGACATCCTCGAATGTCTTGATATACATAAAGGTTAACGGATGGATCAATCCCATTTTCCCTTGGTCATCTATAAGTTCATAACATCTTTTAATAAATGTTGCATACAAATTTGAGTTGAATTTATAAGGTTGCTTGTAATTAGTATCAATAAATTTTTTCAATTCCGGACCAAAATCAGCACTATCAGTGTATGGTGGATTGGCTACTGCCACATCATATTTCTGGGTCAGCAATTGTAAAAAAGTAATTGCATCCTGAGTTTTTGTGTTTAAGAAGGTCTGACCCTGTTTTGCGGCATTCTGAGAAACAGCTTTTTGGAGGTTAGAAAAGAAGTTGTTTCTGAATTGTTCATAATTTGCTGTCTCCAAATCAGAAAATAGTGATTTACTACTTTGGGTTAATCCATGTAACCGGATGCTTAGTTTTTCCTCGAGCTGTATTAAGGAGCCAAATCTATATGCTTGCTGTAAATCTGACCATAGGTCATGAATTATCTCTTTCTCCTTTAAATCAAGGTTAGTATTCTCTTCAAAGATTGGCTGTACCCGCTCGTAATCTGGCAGGAAGAAATCAGAACTTACAATGTTAAAATGGTCAATTTTAGAAGTCCTTTTTTTTCGTTTGGCCTTAATATACAAACCTAATTGGGCTAATTGAACAGCTCTGTCATCCAGATCTATACCATGTAGATTATGTCTAATAATCAGTTCGGGGATTTTGTTTTCATCATAATCTGCTCCATAGTTTTCTATTTGGTCAATGTAAATGTCATAGAATAAATCAAAACCATAAAGCAGGAAATTGCCACTTCCAGTTGCTGGATCAATCAATTTGATTTCAGTCAATGGTTTGGGTATTCTTGTTTGTGTTTTTGGAACATTGGCAATTTTATAACGGCTCTTGATATCACTATCAGGGTACATTTCCAGGTACATTTTTCCAAGGCTG
>CAIPJU010000613.1 GCA_903865465.1 uncultured Bacteroidota bacterium | reverse complement strand
GATTGATAAGATCTTCAATTTTTATTACTGAACTGTTTTCCATTGAGAGATATTTTAATGATTCAGCACAAGCATAGCCTGGATGCCCCTGCCACCGTAATAATTTTGACTTTCTCCTGTCGAAGGAATATTATAAATATCGGGATTCCAGTAAGCTATCAGATAGAAAGAAAAATTCCCAAACTGTTTATTCCAGTTCACGAAATTATAGGCTTTTCTGTTTCCCCAGTCATAGTATGATATGCTGCCCAGCCTTCCCGAAATGCCAACCGGGTAAGATAAGGAGAGCAGCGAATATGATATTCTGTTTTGGAAGTCTAATGATCTTTCTCCTCCGGCAGCCAGGAGTTGTTCAAAAACAGCGTATATACCGTTACCGATGTTAAAAGTATAGTCCATTCCGGCATTAAAAATCTTTTGTGTGGAGTTTATACCCAGCTCCTTATTTCTTGTCACCATGGAACCTTCGAACCATATCCCGGTAAAAAGGTTAAGCTTGATGTCAAATCCTACCCTGTTCTCATTTACCTTTTCAAATTGATAAATCGATTCGCTTAGGTTTCGTGTATCAGCAATTCTGAAATGATAGGTAAATGCAATTTCACCTGATGGTACAGGAAGCTGCAACCTTCCTCCCACTTCAGGAAAATTCCGGTTGGTGCCAGAAGTTTCCCAACCCTTTGGTTTTGTATTACCATAAAGGCACCACAACCAAATGTTAGCATTATTAAGAAAATAATACCTGCCGAGAGCGCCCCATACTCCATCGGTTAATTTCAGAGGGTCGCGGGGATCAACCTGGTCGAACCACATCAGTGGCCGAAGAATATTTGCGGATCCGAAATTTATTTTTTGCAGTCCCACCCTCAGTTCAAGCTGCCGTGTGGAATAACGAGCCCAAAGCCTGTAAGCTTTAACCATATCGGAAGCTGATATAGAATCAAAAAAACTGATCCCTGCATTAGCTGCGAGATTTGCAGAAGCTTCGAAATCTATTTTGTGGTCATTTTTCAGGTCCAGACTATAATTCAATTGCGGAATATACCGAAGGCCACTATTGAGGGGAAGTTTCCGGGATTGGTTATACAAAGCGAATAATGAAGCCTGACCTCTGAACTTAAGAGTGTCGGTGACTGCCCCTGTAACCGAAGAAATTAACAGCAGTAAAAGAATCAAAATATAAACGGACCTCGACATGGATTGTTATTCCTTTCTTATCCTAAGAATTGTAATAGTATTGTTCAGGCAGGCTCCATCTGTGACTTTCCAGTCGAGTTTCACACTGACCGGGAAGGTCTCATTAAGAAGGTCCATTCCGGAATCCGTGGGGAGTGAATTAAAAAGATAGTTAGTACTATCAATTGTAATAAACCACCCTCCGCAACAGGCGCACATCCTGATATCCTGTCCGGTAATAATTCCATCAGACATATATGGATATTCTCTTTTACTACACATTGCCAGCGATAAAATCGCCAGGACAAGTGAAACTCTTAAAACTTTCAATTTCATTTAATAAAATTACATTCAATAACTCATCTAAAAACAAGAAGCAGTGAAATTATTATTATTGTTATATCCTGAGTATTCTCAGAATAACAATCAGGGTAAATAGCCGGCTATTTTCAGAAAATTATTGCAGAGAGTACGGCCTGTAAATTGATATTCATCCCTAATGGCCAAATAATCAGCCTTCAAAATATCTTCATTGAGTTCAAGCAGATCGGGGTCTTCTTTTACCCATACATCAAACAGCTCATCATCAAGTTCGAAGTGGCACTGGATCCCATATTTATTTGTACCGATCCGAACAACCTGATTCATACAAAACTCACCTGTTGCCAGCAACTCCATGGTATCGTTCAGAACAACAGTTTCACCATGAAGCTGGAAAACCGTAAGTGAGTCGTTCAAGGCTTCAAACAACTTCTCTACCCTGCCAATACCTGTCAGGTTTACACTAAATTTACTGCCTTCAGGGGCACGGAATCCTGCTTCTTTAACAGGACTTTTAACAACCATTCCTCCGGCAGCTTTAACAAGCAACTGAAGTCCAAGGCAAATGCCAAGATAAGGAATACCAGAATCAAGGACCTTCCTTATAAAGGAGATTTCATATTCAATAAGGTCAGTTTTGTCGTTGGCGCTTGCCGGGCCACCCAGAACTACGACAGCCCCATAAGATTCAGGCGAAGATATCTCCGTGAGGTTTTCAGCATCGGTGATAACATATTTTATTCCGGCTTCCCTGATAGCTTCAAGAAGCAAACCGGGGTTTTCGCGAGGAACGTTCCGGATTATAAGAATTTCCTTCTTGAATTGATTCTCATTCATAACAATCTCAGGTTTTACTTATTTTTCCAGTGGTAAATATTCAAATGGGAGAAGGTCAGCAATTCTCTTTTTAGCCATTTCCCCTTCCCATATTAATGCTGAAGGTTCAAAATAACCATTACCATCAAAGTATACCTTATCTTTTGAGAAAATAATGAAGCTTGTCGGCTGCTTTGAATAATATGCTATGCCCATATCGCTGCCCAGGTACCTCAGGTATTTTGACCTCCCGTCGGAATATACTATCAGTTTGCTTTTCAGTGTTTCATTAGCCGAATTTTTGACTGTAAATCCGGCCGAATTTAGATCATCGGCCCATAATGCCCTGAAGAATTGCATCCGTGATCCCAGATAGGTATCCATCCTTTTTCTCTCAAAATATGTTTTCCTTTCATCGGTAAGGGTAGTATCCTCACTAAAAATGGCGTTCCCGTTAAATGAAAAAGAACCACTCATCTTGCAGTACTCAAATTTATCGAGGTAATAGGTAACCTTAAAACCAAGAGCTTTATTATCAATAATGAGCGGTTTAAGCGCATAGGCTTTTATCGTATCTTTTGCTGACTTGTAGATGAATTTCAAATCATCTTCATTAATTATCTTACAGTTAAATGAGTTGCTTGTAGTTCCCAGAAATTCTCTCCGGAATATCTCAAGGTTTTCCTTCCTCTCCCAGGCATGTGATTTTGCCTTTACCACAACTTCCTCAAGTTCAAATAGTTTTGGCGCTAAATAAACTTCCACAGGATTATGCGAAAGAAAATCGGTCACAGATACCGAATAATAACCAAGGGCACTTACTGTCATCGGCATTTTTCCGTACTTTTTAACTTCCAGTTCAAATTTGCCATTCTGATCGGTTAAGGTTCCTCCGAATGTTCCATTGAAATAGACTGACGCGGAATAAATTGGTTCTTTTGTCTTCTGATCACGCACGATGCCCTTTATGACTTGTGAGTGAGCGGTTAGAACATAAAACAGGGCTAAAATAAAAACGATATACCTCTTCATAATTAATTATACTAATTCACTTATTTTTAATGTTTTCTGGAGTATTCATCCAATATCTGCCCGAAATGGCAGATCTCGAAAGACAGTTATGGTCGAGCGGCTCGAACTTTATATAGCAACTGTCAGTAAAACTAACAGGTTTATTGTATTCCTGAACGAATAATTCCCTGAATTGATAAAGTTCCTTTCTTTTTTTTGACACCCACAATATAGCCTTCTGAATCCTTCAGGTTCCTGATTAAGATCACGCATGAATCTTTTGCCTTCCTTACAGAGGCATCATCAAATCTCAAGTAAACTTTCCTCCCTCCTGCACTGGCACTTT
>CAIPJU010000612.1 GCA_903865465.1 uncultured Bacteroidota bacterium | reverse complement strand
TGCTCCTCTTTGGCTGCACCCGATTCAGCCAACTTTATCAACTTGTTTCGCTTTCCTGCAACCAGAAATAACTTCTGAATTTGCATGCTTGTTTCACCCTTATCGGTAAAATCGAACCATTTCCTGCCTCCGTTGGTCCGATATTCAGTATTCAGCATATTCTGATTTACCTCGAATGTGAGATTTTTGAAAAGCCTGGCCTGAATGATTTGTGCCTTAGATGCTTCCACATTGCATTTTTCGGCTAGTAAAGCCAGGTTGCTCTCTATAAAAAGAGAATCTGACTGTGACAATGTAATCCTGAGGGTATCCTTGAAGCTCTCCTGTCCCAAAAGTGCTGCCGGGATTAGCCAAAGAAAAAGTAAGAACATAGTTTTCCTGTCGATCATGTGCTTTTCAGAATTTAAAACATAGATATTATAGTTTTTCCATTGAAACCTCTATACTTTTGCCTTGGAGCGATCAGGGCTCTTTGAATTTACTGTTCCATATGCTGTCATCGTTTCAACAACTAAAACAAAAACCTATTCTTTCAACTTTTACTGTCATTCTTCATACCATTTTGATAATTTCCTGCAATTTTGGGACCATGGTATAATATTTGTTGTTAAAATAAACATAAAGTTTTCTTAATGTCTTTTTAAGAATCTTGCTCAGATTGATGTCTTTTTCTTTAAAAATGAAAGGAAATACTTATATAATGAAGAAACGTACTATAGTTATTTTATCTATGCTTCTCAGCCTGCTTGCTGTTCCTGGATGTGAAAAACAAACTGATTCGGGAAAAGGATATCTGGTTGGAAAAATTTCCATCGGCCCCCTCTGCCCCGTGCAAACAGATCCTCCTAACCCTGGCTGCCTGCCTACAGCCGAAACGTATAAAGCTTATCCTGTAAGTATCTGGACTTCTGATGATAAAACTAAAATAAGCCTTATCACTCCTGCACTTGATGGCACCTTCAGGGTGGAGATTGGCCCCGGTAATTACCTTGTTAAGCTCGATAATGGTCAGAATTCAGCCACAGAAACCAACCTTCCGGCAGAAGTGGCCGTATTTCCACAACAGGATACCAGGCTTGACATAAGTATCGATACAGGGATAAGGTAAAAACTGACGAAAATGAGAATAAAAAGCAAAATAGTTTTCCTTACTATCATCCCGGTAGTTGGGTTAATGACCAGTATCTTTCCCGAAAAAACTGCCCGCCCAGGGCCCTGAAGCCGGAGATGAAAAAAGAGAAAGTTTCAGAATAATCGCGAATTTCATCATGTAAATAGCAGTACTGCCGGAATAAAAAAGCTCTTTTTAGATTTAATTTCATATTTTTATCGTTAATCAGTTCAACAGAGATTACTTCTTCCGTCATCAACCTGCCTATGAACAGAATCTCTAAATACCAGATCATTCTGATCCTGCTTGTCAGCTACAACTCCTTGCTGAGTAACTCCATATCAATTTCATCACCATCCCTGCCCCAGGATACTATCCGGCGCTATACCTCCATTCCGGCTCATCTAAAGCCAAAAGAGTCGCAGACATCTGTCGCGGTGCTTTTTACCCAAATCCCCTACGACTGGATAGAGAATGCTGTAGAAGTGCCTTTGTTTCAAGTCAATAATAAACTCGGACTTCCATATGGCCTGTCTCTGGAATCTTCGTTTCAGACAATTGTTGTTTCGAACCAGATAAGGAGCGGACCGCACTGGAATTATCAAAGCGGAAAACTCTCATTTGGAGCAGGATTGGAAGGCGAATTCATGTTCGGCAAAATGAAGGTCGCTGGATTTAATAATAAGACTTGGGGATGGTCAGTTTACCCCTGCATCCAGGCAGGATATACAATAAGAGATATTGCAATTTCATTGAACGGAGAGTTGGAGTTTATAAAATCATTAAAAGAGACATCGGGAAATGAAGAGATTGTTAATTCAAGAAACATGTTTTCAGGCATTTCCCTTTCACTCTTTATTGAACAACCACTATGGAAAAACCACCTTGTAATATTAGGATTTGTCAATAACTTCCAGAAGGTTTTTTTCCCTGCCTGGCCATCATTTTCGACGTTTGACAGAAGGTACTACATCCCACAGTTTTATTTTGGACTTGTTTTATGAGACAGCTGAATATATACCGGAGATTGATTCTTCTGGCCCTGGTCTGTATGGCCTTGCCACTCTCATGCGACCTGCAGAAAGAGTGGTATCTTGAGGTGCCCGACTTTACTGCCGGTTCTGAAATTCCGGGATGCGACACACTTTCAGGCAGCTGCAAATATGCTCTCGAAGGAATCTATAAAGTCATTGACGGTTCCGATATGTTTGGAGATACTTTGGTTCTGAAGCAGACAAAAGATAAAATATCACTTTTTGGTTATAAAAACGTTGCTTACTTCATCATGGATGGCGGCAGCAAAGGTTCCGAAATATTCCTTGAGGGTTACTGGCGTTTTGCAGTTGATGATGAGACGGGACTGGCACGTCTTCACATATTTAATGCAAGGGGTCTGATTGCCGGTGATACACTGCTTCAGGATATTTATCTCTTTGGCGAATCAGGAAACAGCAATTTTTCTGATGTCAGACCCTTTAATCTTCACCTGGTAAGAAAATTCACTTCACGTCTGCGTAAAGATCCTTTCATAATAGGAGCTCACAGGAGCGGGGGACGGACTGCCGATAAGCTTCCGGCTTCAGAGAACTCCCTCGCAATGATAAACTATACAGGCTATTTTGGTTCAAACGGAATTGAGATCGACGTCAGGCTTACTAAGGACAAGATTCCTGTTTTATACCACGACCCTGACCTCAATATAAGGTTAATACAAAAAGGTCCTCTTTTGGGAAATATCAGTGACTACACTTACCCACAACTACTTACGATGGTGAGGCTTATCCATGGAGAGACTATTCCTACCCTCACTGAAGCACTCGATGCAGCACTTCTCAATCAGGAGCTAAAAACCGTCTGGCTCGATATGAAGGATCCGGCAGCAGTAAATGTTGCCATTCCGATTCAGTTGGAATATATCGACAGGGCTAAGATTCGGGGAAGAGATCTCAACATACTCATTGGCATACCTTCGGAGGAGGCCTACAGCAGTTTTGCAGCTTACCCTGGATACAATAATATCCCTTCACTGTGTGAGCTTTCGACCGGTAAAGTGACATTCCTGAATTCAAAGGCCTGGGCTTTTCGCTGGACAGGAGGCTTCATGGATAAAGAGGTAAGTGATATGCACAGGCAGGGCAGGAAATGTCTTGTGTGGACTCTCGATGTCCCTGAATTTACTGAGATCTACACTTCGCACGGATCAACAGATCCTTTAGTTCGCTTTGATGGTATACTGACTAACTATCCAACAATTCTTACTTATTATCATTATGTACGGCATAATTTTTAGATACAGACAATCTTTTGTAGCCCTGGTACTGAGCTTAATCTTAAGCATCCAGCTCTCTGCCGGGGAGAAAGATTCGAGCCGAAGCCTGAAATTTATCTTTGGTGCCGGATACGGATATTATTTCAATACAATAAAAACCATTAGAGGCGAAAAATTTATCAAT
>CAIPJU010000611.1 GCA_903865465.1 uncultured Bacteroidota bacterium | reverse complement strand
GAGGCTTTTGACGATATTGTCAAAAAGACCAGGGAAATCATCAGACCAGGAAGAAGCGAGCCCCGAAAGATGAAGCCCAAACGACCTTATTCTATGAACTACAAACGATTATAAAAAAATGCTAACTAAACGACATTGATTTGTAATTATTAATTGATTCATTTCGTACCAACAAACATCAGGCCAGAAATATAATGGGTAGTACTAAATTTAACTGCTTTGAATATTAAGTTATCTTCTTTATTTCATAAACTCTCTCTCTATAAGGTTCATTGTTAATTCAGTCCCGTTTTCCTTTTGCAGGCTCTCGCTGATTATCCTGGCATTTTCCCTGAATTTATCATTAGTCAGACATTGCATGATTGCTTCAGAAATAGAATCAGCTGTAATTTTCTTAAAATCGCATGTGTCAGGGCCCAGTCCCAGTCTGACAATATTTTTCCTGTTGTCAAACTGGTCAGCCATAAAGGGGAATGCTGCCTGAGGGATTCCGGCTCTTGAAACAGCAGCCATAGTTCCCGCTCCCCCATGATAGATAACGGCAGCAACCTTTGGAAATAACAAATCAAAAGGCATATCGTCGGCATACATAATAGCACTGTTGCTATTGTCCGGTAAACCGGCCCATCCTTTTGAAATGAGAAGCCTCTGACCAGTCGCTTTATTGACCTTTTCAAACAGAGAGTTGTAATTTTCAACACCTTTTATCGGATTACTGCCAAACCCGATATAAACAGGTGGCTTTCCCTGGTTGATAAATTCTTCTATTTCGGGAGAGAGAGTCTTTGCTGATCGCATCATCATAGAAGCTGTCTGGGTATTTTTATAAGCCACGCCTTCCCGAACAGGACTTATTTCACTGTCGCATGCAATAATGACATTTTCACCCATCCAGTGTGACCATAAATCACTTATGGGAGGCAGCCCGTATTCGCGCCGGAATTTATTTATAAATCCCTTCATGGCTATATTCATCATCCTCTTACCGAAGCTGAACATCATACGGTTTTTAAGGGGATCATCAGGCGTTGTTCCAAGTATGATTGGGTAGAAGGCCACTAAACGATATGGAATCTTAAGGATATCGGCAGCAGTGTGTACGCCAACCACAATGCCTGCACCCAGAATAAGATCTGAATCACTGATTTTTGAAGGAAGGAGGTTTATCTGATCGCCGATCAGTTTTTTCCCCTGTGCCGGGGTTATTTTAACGGCTACACCCCCTTTCTGTTCTTCCGGCTTTTCTTTGATTGATTTCTTTATTCCCGGGCCGAATGGCACAAACCGACAGTTTATCTTTCCGGCAAGCTCCTCATTTTCGGATGGAGCACAGATGGTAAGCTCATGCCCCCTTTTAATAAGTCCGTCAGCAAGGGCAACCATTGGCTGTACATCACCCCTGGTACCAAGAATTACGCATGCGATTTTCATGGAATTGGAATTTAAACCTAAAGTTAATCACATGATCTGACGGAGACAAATAAATTTTGGCATTAGTTTGTTCACATTAATTACGGAAGAAGACGGGAGTTATTCTTTAGTATCACTGCTGGTCAGGTAGCCGAATAAAGTATAAACAGCAAAAATAATAAGCAAACGAAATACAAAATTGATAAGCGTATCGCTAACAGAGTGTGAAAGGCGGTCAATGGCTATAAAGTTGTATATTGCACATACCAGGCAGGCAAAGGTTATTAGCCACCCCATAGCTGAATTCGGAAGATAAAGGATTCCCGCTTTTTTAAACCAGTTCAGTTTCATAATGAAGAATTTATAAAAAGTAAACAATGAAAATCAGGACCGAAATAAAAATCATCATTACATTCAACCAGATTTCCTCCAGGAAGTTAAGTGAATTCGGATGACCAGTAATTAAATATACTTTCCTGATACTGGTAATGTTAAGAATGATAATTGCAAAAGGCACAATAAGAAAGAAAACAATGGCAGTGATTTTTTGCCCGGCTTTCAGGGAGTCTATGTTAGAAACCAATGTGTTTCCCGGCATATAGACGCTTTTCATTAGCAGGGTAAATATTATATAGAGAGGTATCAGGAGCCACCACCAACTAAGAACGGCTTTTCCCCCGGCCTTTGAAATAGCCTTTTCCAGGATATCCTGATGGCTGAGCTGTGTAATTTCAGGTTTTGTCATCTGAATCAGTTTTTCTTCAAAGTTTTCATTTTCCATGATCAATAATGTAAGTTGTTACAATGGGTTGCAATTTTTTCTCAATTTTTCAATGCCCCGGGATAGCAGTGACTTAAGCGTTCCCTCTTTAACAGAAAGAATTTCACATATTTCCATATTGTCTTTGCCTTCAAAGTATTTTAATGAAATAACTTCCTGGTACTTTGCCGGAAGGGTTTTCAGCTCTTTTAGTACCCTGAGATACTGACCATGCTTTTGGAGTTCTGTCTCATACTCCCTCCTGTCATCTTCCAGATAATTACTAAACTTCTCCATTTCATCATCTAAGAATCTTTCAAAGAGAGAGTTATGTCTTTTAGTTTGTCTTGCATAAAGGTTAATTTCATTAGTTGCAATCCTGTAGAGCCAAATCTTAACCGAAATCCCTTTATAGGAAAACCGGTTAATATATCGGAATGCCTTGAAGAATGTCTCCGAAGCTATGTCGGCAGCCTCATCAAAATTTCCGCTCCTTCGAAGGATATAACCAAATATGGGTTTGTAATAAAGCCTGAAAAGAACAGAAAATTCTTCCGGGTTTGATTTAATTCTTTTAAGCAGGTCCGATTCATTCATTATTTTCAGAATTCCTTTCTTCCAATAATACAAATATGGCTGCGGAGTTGCAGACAAAGATAAACCTTGGATTTATAATGCTGATTGAGCCAGCCAGGATCAGAAAGTCACCAACGGGATGTTAATTGTTTATCATTTTGGAGTTTTTCAAATAAACGGGATCGTTGCCATAAATAAATATGCAGCTTCCGTTCGAGATCTTATCAATAATCTTCCTGGTAAGGTACAATGGAACAGCAGGACATCCCCAGCTTTTCCCGAGCCGACCGTACTCATTGGCAACAGCCTTGCTGACATAGTCGGCGCCATGTATTACAATAGCTCTTTCCCTGGCCTTATCGTTAAACCCGGGTTCAAGTCCGTCGAGCCGAAGCGAATAGCCCTGGTTTCCGGTATATGTTTCTGCTGTAATAAAGAATCCGAGGGAACTTTTCAGGGAACCCCTTGCATTTGAAAAATTCACCGCTTTGTATTCGCCAGAGTTTTTTCCATGGGCAACAAGAGTCTTGTATAGCAGTGTTTTTTTTTCAAGGTCTATAACGTAGAATCTCTCCTGTGCTGACGGCTTGGAATAGTCTATAATGGTTATAATCTTCTTGTTCTTAAGGCTGTCGATCTTCTCCTTTCCAATTATTGCCATCCTGAATATGTCGTATGACAATGATGGAGCTACTCCGCATTCATGATAAAGTGAATCGATTGCACTGTTTTCGGAATGAGGATTATCTCCGACTGGTAAGAAAGGGGAAAGGAGGAATAGTTTTATTAACAATATAATTCTTATCATGTCAGTCTAAAGTACGGTTCTAAATTTTAATACGCTCAAAAGTACCTATTACTTATTACCAATGACCTTCAATCTTAAGAAAATAATTCTAACAACCAAAAACAATTGAGGAAACTACTTGCTGAACAGCTATTTAGCTGAACTATCAACAATTAGTTTAACAACATCATAGCTGACTGCATTGAACATAGTCTCCATATTCCTCGTGTATTCGGAATTATGACTCATGATGGCATCTTTTACCATAAAAGCCTCAAAATCATTATTAAGAGCTCCGATTTTTGTTGCCAGAACGCAGCCAACTGCGCTTAGCCCACAAAGGAAAAGGGTGTTAACTCCCTTGTCGGCGAGTATTTGGTTAAGACTGGTCTTGTTGAAACTGTCAGAATAAGATTTAACTATCTGAATATCTTCAGGTATGATGTGAATAGCGTCGGGATATTCGAACTCTGCACTACCTGGAAACGGACCATTTTCGCTGTTCTGATGATAAATACGAAGAAGTGGAAGGTTCGCTTTCCGGAACAGCTCAATCAACATATTAATAAACAGGATTCCCAACTCTTTGTCTCTTGGGGGGATTGTTGCCAGAAATTTGTTCTGAACATCAATTATCAGCAATGCCGGACTGATTTTATTCTGATTAGGTTTTTCCGCCATGGTTTAAAGAAGATTTGATGTGGCGAATTTAAGAAATATCAGAAATCGATGATCAGAATAAATTGATGTATTTAATGTCCTCTATTCTTTATCGGACATGAAATCGAATGCACCTTTTCTGAGATTTATCCCGTATTCAAGGTAGGCCTTCAGACAGGAAAGGAAGTTAGCCCATCCTTCCGTATTGCCTCTTAGCCATTTAAGTCCGGATTCATTGTTTTCCATTCCCTTTTCGGTGATAGTAACAACCGTAAAATCCTTTTTGCGGGGATTAAGGCTGATTTCAACCAACAGTTCAGTTTCGTCCTGATCCCAGTGAAAAGATATGTATTTATCCTTTTCTGTTTTTACTACCCTGACAGGGAACTCCATATCGAATTCGGGGAATTGCCACTTTATCTCTTTCCCGTCTTCCAGTCTGCCACTTCCTTTTGAGATAAAATAGTTCGACATTTTTGCCGGGTCGATTATTGCTTCATATACTTCACCGGCAGGTTTTAGTATCTGTATCGCTGTTCTGATTTCGAGTTGATGATTTTGCATACGGGAAGCTTTTATTTTTTGAAAAGTATTATACTTGAAAATAGAGCTGTTTTTTACAAGCTAAGGACGGATCTTCCATATCAGGTCAGAAGCTTCAAGATATTCTGGCAGAGCTGCTGAACCATACCATTTATAGAATTCAGGTTCAAAGATTTTTTGCTCGACTGTCGGGTCTGGTCCAATAAGCTCCTTCGCTTCTTCAATGGTCTTTACATCAAAGATAAAAATGCCACGGTATGATCTTTCATTTTCTGCAATAGGCCCTGCAACAATGAGTTTTTTTAAGCCAACCAGCCTTCTTATATTCCTTTGATGTCCTGCAAAGAGTGAGTCGCGAACTACTTTGTCCTGAACTTTGTTACTCCCGGTTCTAAGGATTACCATGACGTACATTTTCATCCCATATTCATCTGCTCCCAACCTCCCTGCGAGAGTCGAATCATAATTGGGATTTTTGACCTGACCTGTGGCGGAGAAATTAACAATAAATAAAGCAGAAAGGATTAAGAGGCTTTTCATTTAAGGAGAGTTTAAATTCGTTATGATTTTTTATCTATTGAAGTAATCCACAAGGTATTGCCATAAGGATCTGTGATTCCTGCACTCCGGCCATAGGGCTGATCAGAAGGATCTCTTACCACGGTTGCCCCCGCTTCGAGTGACTTTTTGTAAGTCAGGTCAGCATCATCCACATAAATAAACAGTCCGGCAGTTTGTACCGGAAAAACTTCAGTAGCATCGGCGAACATCAGAGTACTGCCTCCCAAATCTAATTCGGCGTGCATAATGATATTTTCATCGCGCATCACCTTGTTTTTCAGAACCGCACCGAAGACTTTCCGCATAAATAATGCAAAACCTGAAGCATTATTTAAGATAAGGTAGGGCATAATGGTCTGATAACCCTCCGGAATTGATGTTAATTTTGTCATTAACATAAAAATTAAACTGATTCATCCTACATACGGACAATATAACAACTAACCAGTCCAAATTGTTATAATTCTCCTGATTATTGCTGAAATTCTTTTAGTTACGCGGCACGATTGAATAAAGCAATTCTGTTTAAACAGTTCTAAATTTTAAGTGCTTTTTCTTTCCCTGTCCTTGATGTGAGGATAAGTTCCGTGATTTTAGGGGTAAGTTGTTCATTCTGCCATTTTCTCTCGGTCTCAGTTGACAATCCGGAATTTTTAACTGCCTTCAGGGCATAAATGGCGGCTCCCAATGAGTGATCCGCCATATGCGCTGTGGCAACAGCATGGCCTGCTGAACGGGATATAGCGATTTTTACAGCATCGGTCGTCCCGTTTGCAGCTGCGATTGCACCTGCTGAGGCTTTTCGTGCATCTCCTACCGAGGCAGATCCTTTCAACCAGAGCCCGGCTACCCTAAGGGCAAATTCAATGCGGTCATCAATTTTACCATTGCAGAGATGGATGACATGGCTGGTGCAATCGCAAGCCCAACGCATGAGTTCGTAGTGCTGTTCTTTTTCCAGAGTTCCCCCGCGATGAAGTGACACAAAACGATTATCCCTCATCTACTTAAAAATTGATGACTTGTATATTCCCTGTTTAGCTGCAAAATAGCTCATGGATGTCAAAATGACCCCGATGCCGTATTTTATGCTTCTTCTAAGGTCAATTGATGAGGCTTCTGCAAAGTATTTTGTCGGACAGGTAATCTCGGCTATTCTTAAATTAGCATAACAAATTTGGGCAATAATCTGATTATCAAAGATAAAGTCATCGCTGTTATTTTCTATATTTATTAAGTCAAAAGCTTTCCTTGAGAAGGCTCTGTAGCCTGAATGGTATTCAGATAATTTTTGTTGCATCAGAATATTTTGGAAGAGGGTCAATGCCCTGTTTGAGATGTACTTATAAAGTGGCATTCCCCCTTTTAATGCCTGATTCCCAAGAATTCTCGATCCTATTACCATGTCATAAAGGTCATTATAAATAAGATAGGCCATTGAGTGTATCAATTTTGGCGTATACTGGTAATCGGGGTGGAGCATTATTATAATATCGCTTTTCAACTCCAGCGCCTTTTGATAACAGCTTTTCTGGTTGGCACCATAACCCTTGTTTTGTTCATGTACGATGATGTGCCTGATGTCTAAGCTCTTTGCCATATCAACAGTATTATCTGAGCTTCTGTCATCAACAAGGATTACATGGTCCACAATATCGAATGGTATCTCATTGTAGGTCGATTCAAGCGTTTTTCCGGCATTATAAGCAGGCAGCACAACTGTTATGATCTTATTTCCAAGCATCGGGAAATGGTTAATCTTATTATTAAATAACTTTCGAAGCCGATCTGATTAATCTTTCATTAAGGAAATAGCCAGGTTTTTATTTTGCTCCCGGTATATAAGGCTCTCTCTGTTTTTTGGTCAGCTTTTAACTTATTTTCAGAACTCTTTTTGTTGTTTTTCATATTACTTCCGTTTGTATTTTGTAATACTCTTCAACCTCTGACTTCTTTGGCAGATCCCTGCCTTTGCCATACTTTGTCAGGCAACTTAAGTTGAATTTTGTATGAAATTAAACAAAAATACAATAAGAAATCTCATAAGTCGAATTGTATTCCGGTGATTATTACATTCAATATTCGTATCTTTAAGAGAATAATTCTGCATCGCTGCATGAGTTACCTTTACGATCTTCTGGATGACTTTCTTAGTCTTCTCTTTCCCAGGCTCTGCTATGGCTGCGGAAACCACCTGGTGAGAAATGAGAATCTTATATGCACGGAATGCTATGTCGCCATTCCGCGAACAAATTACCATACATTCAAGGATAATCCCGTTGAACAGCTTTTCTGGGGAAGGTGCCTCATACAGAGAGGGGCCGCATTTTCCTTCTACAACAAGGGAAGCCGGATCAGGAGACTGATACATAATCTTAAATATAAGGGTGTTAAAGAAGTAGGGCCGGAGCTCGGAAGGATCTATGGACGATCGCTTAAGGGTTCTGAATTTATGTCAGCTATCGATATAATAATTCCTGTTCCCCTTCATCAATCAAAGATAAAGATGAGAGGGTTTAATCAGAGTGAGTTGATATGCATGGGATTATCTGAATCGACAGGAGTACCCTTCGATATTGTTTCCCTGGCCAGGGTTACAGGTTCTTCGACCCAGACAAAAAAGTCGCGCTATGACAGGTGGACAAACGTCGAAGGAATATTTCATATTACCGATCCTGAGCTGATTAAGGGAAAACATATTCTACTTGTGGATGATGTTATAACAACAGGATCGACGATAGAATCATGTTCTTCCGAACTTCTTAAGGTTGAAGGGGTAAGGGTGAGCGTGGCGGCATTGGCCTATGCCCCTGTATAGGCATTCTATTTTTTAACCCGCTTAGGATTTTTGTTCATGAAATCCTTCCAGCTGCTAAAGGCTTTTGCCTGGGAGGGATTATTTGTCTGGTAGAAATGGCACAAAGCAGCAGCCAGACCGTCGGTGGCATCAAGTTTTATCTCCTGAAGGTTGAATTTAAGGATATTCATAAGCATGGCTGCAACCTGCTCCTTCGAGGCAGCACCCTGACCGGTTATTGACATTTTGATTTTACGGGGAGCATACTCAAAGATGGGGAGCGATCGGTTCAGAGCAGCAGCAATGGCTGCTCCCTGAGCCCGGCCAAGCTTTAACATCGACTGAACGTTCTTACCGTAAAATGGAGCTTCTATTGCCAGTTCATCGGGGTGGTATTCGTCAATAATGCCGGAAGTCCTTTCAAAGATATGCTTTAGCTTAAGGTAATGGTCATCAAAGGCAGTCAGATCAATGGCCCCGATAGCTACCAGCTCCGGAACCGATCCTGAAGCTTTTATGACCCCGTAACCTGTAATAGTGGTTCCGGGGTCGATACCAAGTATGATCCTCTCTTTCGGGTCGGATTTCAATTGTTTCTGATGTATCTTACTTGCGGTCTACAAAAGCGTTATTAATCCATGCAGGTTTTTCAGAGTAATTTGGGTAATGCCTGAAAACCTCATATGATTTAGAAGTCGATACATTACCGTTCTGCAGATAGTAGATTGCTTCTTTAAGGCAGGCTTCCTGACGGTCGCTGAAATCGTGTGTTATATCATCGGGCAGAATTTTCGCCGGGGGAAATCCTCCAAAATAATCTCCCACATTATTTGCATTCACCATTTTGAAAGTAACAGGCGCCATAATATACTTATCCCCAATGTCCCACATATTCATTCCTGTTGGTTTGCCATGTGTGGTATCCCCTAATGTAATAACATCTACAAAAGGTTTTAGTCCGTTTATTACTGCTTCACTGGCTGAGGCTGTCGACCTGGTAGTAATTACAACTATTCGTGGTAAATCCATTGAATAAGTAGTTGAGGAGAAGTTAAAAGTACTGTTTGCTTCCTGGTGCTTATCATTGTAAGTAAGTTTCGCGAAGACCGATCCGGAGTGGCTATTTCCAGCAATATAACTTGCAAGGGTTTGGGCAACTGAAAGGTAACCGCCCGTATTATACCTAAGGTCAAGAATAAGATCTTTTATATTAAGTCCTTTGAAATATGCAAATGCTGAAACAAGTTCATCGGTTGAAGGCGTAATGAACTGGTCGAAAACAAGATGCCCTGTTGTACCTGTTGAAAGTTCAAGTGTATCAGCCTTTAGAACGGTGTTAATAGTGAAGGCATTTTTTGTTGACGAAATGGTCACTTCTTCCCCTGTAGGCTTTTTAAAAACAAAGATATTGGTTATACCCTCCTTTGAAGCTCCCAGCAGGTTGTTATATGCAGTAACATCGTTTGACTGGAGAATCGGGGCGAGTGCAGTATTGTTTATTTTTTCAATTATCCATCCCCGTCTCACGCCGCTGGCATACAGGGGCGACAGGTTATAAATCGAAGCTATGCGGGCTGTTCCATCGGATGCCAGGCCTATCCTGATTCCGTGGCCTACGAAATCGCCGCTCATTTCAGCCATGAACTCATTATAATCAGCCACGAAGCTCCACCTGTCAAGTGCCTTATAGCGCATTGCCTCGAGAAGCAGATAGGGGTCGCTGTAATTATCCTTGTTTGCCGTGGTTACTGCTTCCGCTTCCGGCATGTTATACCAGAAATAAAACTCCTTCATGATGTAGTAAAGGCTGTCGCGGGCCATAGTGGCTGTCAATGTAACCTGAGGTGTGACATTATTCTTTTTGCATGATGCAAATATTGAAAGGAAAACAATTGTAATCAGAACTAACTTTTTCATCTTTTTAATAATTTTCACTAAAACGTCAAAGATACCTATTATGTTGCCGCAGGCTTCCGGTTTTGGATTAAAATTCCTATAATTATGAGCAGAAGCCCTGCAGGAGTTGTATAATAAACTGGTTCATGAATAATAAAGTGTACAAATACAAGCGAGAGGAAAGGGGCAAGGTAAACGAGGTTGCTAACTTTATCGGTGGTGGTTGCCATCTGAAGCGCTCTAAGCCAGAAAAGGAATGTAATCCCCATCTCGAAGATGCCAATATAAACCGAAGCTGCTACTCCCTTTAAGCCAGGTACAGAATGAAAATTCCCGGTTATAATCATAGCCGCGATGAGATATATAGAACCAAATATAAAATTAAGAAGCAGCTTAACCGTTTCATCCCTTTTGTCCTTTACATTCATCAGGAAATATACAGCCCAGAAGAGAGAACTTCCGGTAGCCAGAAAGACTCCTTTCAAATCGGAATGAGATGCTGTAAATGGTTTTCCCTGTGAAGCAATAATATATACACCCACGAAGCTGATGAGAAGTGCAAGGTAGCTTCTTCCTGCTATCTTCTGCCTGAGGATGGGGACCGAAAGAAATACAATAATGACAGGCCATATCATATTGAGAGGCTGAGCAACCTGGGCAGGCAGCAACTGGTAGGCCCTCAGGAGTATCAAATAATATATGAAAGGGTTTATTAATCCAAGGATTGCCGATTTGAGCAATTCGCGTCCGGTAGTTTTCATCAGCTGAACTGTCTTCCTTCCGGAAAAAAGTGCAATTGTCAAAGCAGCAGTCGACGAAAGGGTTGCTATGGTAAGCATAGAAAGAATATCCATCTCACCCAGACTGATCTTAAATGCAGTCGGTACCGTCGACCAGAAAAATATGGCCAGCCCGGCATAAATATATGATTTTCGGGTGGGGCTCATCATTAGGTTACTCAGCGCAAGCCATTGAGATTTCTTCGGTTTATGGATCTAGCCTGTTTCAATAAGCCCCTGCAAAATTATTAGTTAATTGTCTCAAATCCAGTATAAGGAACAAGTACTTCAGGCACTTTAATACCATTCTCATTCTGGTTATTCTCCAGAATTGCTGCTACTATTCTCGGAAGGGCAAGTGCACTTCCGTTGAGGGTATGGGCAAGCCGGGTCTGTTTGTCACCCTTCTCCTTAAACCTGCACTTGAGCCTGTTAGCCTGGAATGATTCAAAATTGGAAACCGAGCTTACCTCCAGCCACCTCTTCTGAGCTGCTGACCATACTTCAAAATCGTAGGTCAGGGCTGAGGTGAATGACATGTCGCCTCCACATAGTCTTAATATCCGGTATGGCAGTCCGAGTGAAGCCACAAGACCTTCAACATGGTTTACCATCTCTTCGAGCGATTCATATGAATTGTCGGGATGTGCTATACGTACAATTTCAACCTTATCGAACTGGTGCAGCCGGTTTAGTCCCCTTACATGAGCTCCCCATGATCCTGCCTCTCTCCTGAAACAGGGAGTATAGGCAATATTCTTAATAGGAAGCTGGTCGGCATTCAGGATGACATCCCTGTAAATATTGGTAACAGGTACTTCGGCGGTGGGTACCAGGTAGAAATTATCGAGGGTGGCATGATACATCTGTCCCTCTTTGTCAGGTAATTGGCCAGTACCGAAACCGGAATCCTCATTGACCATAATAGGTGGGTAAACCTCGTTATAACCAGCTTTTTCACCCATATCGAGGAAATAGGTAATCAGAGCCCTTTGTAGCTTGGCCCCTTTGCCTTTATAAACAGGGAATCCTGCTCCTGTAAGTTTGATACCCAACTCAAAATCGATAATGTCGTATTTTTTAATAAGATCCCAGTGGGGGAGGGCCGATTCAGAGATTTCTGGCATAAGACCTCCGCTTCTGACAACTTCATTATCATCGGCGCCATGACCCACAGGTACCGATTCGTGGGGCAGGTTTGGAAGTTTTATTATCTCAGTTCTGAGCTCATTGTCTATTGGACCCAGTTTCTCGGTCAGCTGCCTTATCTCCTCCTTAAGAGCAAAAGTCTTCTGTCTTGCGTTTTCAGCTTCTTCCTTTTTCCCATCCTTCATCAGGGTTCCGATCTCTTTCGAGATTCTGTTCATATCGGCCTGAAGGGAGTCGGTCTTTACCTGAACTTCACGACGGACAGTGTCGAGTGACAGAACTTTTTCTATTATATCTTCGGCTTCGAAATTTTTGATTTTAAGTCTTTCAATAACGAATTCTTTCTTTTCGCGGAGCAGGTTTATAGTCAGCATTGGCAGTAAGGGTTTAAAAATAAAAAAGCAGGCCATGATAAGCCTGCCGTAAAAATATTAAAAACTCCCGATAATCTTTTCCATAAAGAGGAAAGAATTTCGGGAGTTTGTATTTTTAGAACTTATATTACTCGGCTAAAGGTTTTACCGAAACATAAGTCTTGTTATCGCCTTTTCTTCTGAATTCCACTTCACCGGCAATCAGTGCGAAAAGAGTATGATCCCTGCCGAGGCCGACATTAAGGCCCGGGTTATGTTTTGTTCCTCTCTGGCGAACGATAATATTGCCTGCTTTGGCAACCTGGCCGCCAAAGAGCTTCACTCCAAGTCGTTTACTCTGTGAGTCGCGGCCGTTACGTGAACTACCTGCCCCTTTCTTGTGTGCCATAACTGTTTATTTTATATGGTTAAACGATTATTATTCTTTTGCTTTTGTTGTTTTTTTGGCTGCCGGTTTTTTACCATCGGCTTTTTTTGGTGCTTCTGGCTCTTCGGCAACAACTGCTTCCGAAACTGCTTTTCTTGCCCTTGGTTTTTCTACGGCTCCCTTTCCATTGATATTAATAATCTCGATCTGAGAAAAGTTCTGACGATGCCCGTTTTTGACCCTGTAACCTTTTTTCCTCTTCTTCTTGAAAACAATAACCTTGTCGCCCCTTACTTTGTCCAGGACTTTTGCAGTTACATAAGCATCTTTGACTGTTGGTTCTCCCACAGTAATAACACCTTCATCTTCAATTAATAGAACCTGTTCGAATTTTAATTCGGAACCAATTTCCTCTTCGAGGCGATGGACAAAAATATTTTTGCCTCCCTCTACTTTAAATTGCTGACCAGCAATTTCAACGATTGCGTACATTTCTAATCTGTTTTACGTTACTCCGTGAGGCGTACATTTTAATGAAACAATGTAACTTTATGAGCCCCGTCGGATTTATTTTAATTCGGACTGCAAAGATATACAAATTAGATTATCTGCAAATCATTACGGCTATTTTTTTATTTGAAAGACAGACAGTTTAATCTAGGCCAAAAGCAGATCCACGGAGTTTTTTAATCATGGATTCATAATGATGTTGATAAAAAGGATATTCAGATTTCTCTGATACTGCTAATATCTCTATATTTGCCTTAAGTATAAGAAAGGGATATGCAATATCTGCATAAACATTTGATATGAAGAGAGTAAAGCTAAAGGTCATGGGCATTTCGTACAGTCAGACTCAGTCGGGAGCCTATGCCCTGATACTGGTCGAGGAAAACGGTGAGAGAAGAATTCCAATAATAATTGGTGGTTTTGAGGCTCAGGCAATAGTAATAAAGCTTGAAAACCTCGATCCTCCCAGACCGCTTACACATGACCTCTTCAAAAAATTTGCTGATCAGTTCGGGATTTTTATCAGCGAAGTGATGATATACAAGCTTGAAGAGGGTGTTTTCTTTTCAAAACTTATATGCAGCAACGGAGAAGCCGAATATTCAATTGACAGCCGGACCAGCGATGCTGTTGCTATTGCCCTCAGGTTTGGTTGCCCTATCTATGTTACCGATGAGATCCTCGAAAAAGCCGGAATAACTATTAATCCTGCAGAGTCAGATAATCTTTCTGCCAATGATAATGCGGGCAGTTTCGAACCCGAAAATACAAGGTTTGATTCATATTCCGATGATGAACTCTATAAAATGATCGATGAGGCAGTAAAAACAGAAGATTATGAACGTGCTGCATCAATACGGGATGAAATAGAAAAAAGAAAGGTCAGGAAGAAATGACCTGCAGAAAGGTTTGCCGGAGACCTTTCATCAGATACCCATAACAAACAGAGAAATAAAAGATGAGACAATATCTTAATCTTCTGGATACGGTAATAAAAAACGGTACGGAAAAAGATGACCGTACTGGTACAGGGACAATTAGTATATTCGGCTACCAGATGAGGTTCAATCTGGAGGAAGGTTTTCCTCTGCTTACAACAAAAAAACTCCATCTTAAATCGATATTGCACGAATTACTCTGGTTTATTTCAGGTGATACCAACATTTCCTACCTGAAAAATAATGGCGTAAAGATCTGGGATGACTGGGCCGACGAGAATGGAAATCTTGGTCCGGTATATGGATATCAGTGGCGCTCATGGCCTGCTGCCGATGGAAGGAAGATCGATCAGCTTAGTGATGTCATAAACTCTATTCGCAACAACCCTGATTCGCGAAGGCATATTGTGAGTGCCTGGAATGCTGGAGAGATTGGGAAAATGGCGCTTCCGCCTTGCCATATATTGTTTCAGTTTTATGTGGCTGACGGAAAGCTATCATGCCAGTTATATCAGCGAAGCGCCGATATTTTTCTCGGAGTGCCTTTTAATATAGCTTCATATGCTCTTCTGACATTGATGGTTGCCCAGGTTACCGGACTTAAGCCAGGTGAATTTATTCACACCCTTGGCGACGCACATATTTACCTTAACCACCTCGAGCAGGTGAATATCCAGCTTGAGCGCGAACCTTATCCTTTGCCTAAAATGGTTCTCAATGGCGGGGTGAAGGAAATCATTAATTTCAGATATGAAGATTTTGCCCTTTCGGATTATGTTTCACACCCCCATATAAAAGGGGCAATTTCAGTATAAAAAACAATTTATGATATCAATAATAGTTGCAGTGTCCGACGACTGGGGCATAGGAAAAGATAACAGACTTTTGTGGAATATTCCTGGTGACCTCAGGAGGTTTAAAAAGCTCACAACAGGGAATACAATTATTATGGGGAAGAAAACCTGGGAATCACTGCCTTTGAAACCACTGCCGGGAAGGAAAAATATAGTCCTTACCGACAACAGGGAAGAGAGTATTGAAAATGCCGTAACAGCTTATTCAATCGAAGATGCCCTTAGTAAGTGCAGTACAGTGGAGGAGATTTTTATAATTGGCGGAGGAACTATTTACCGGCAGTTTTTCCCGCAGGCCGACCGTCTTTACATTACTCACGTTCACAAATCGGCCCCTGCTGATACTTTCTTCCCGGTAATTGAGAAGGAGGTCTGGGAGATATCAGAAAACGAAAAGGGAAACCAGGAAGAAAACAACGGTATCCCTTTCTCATATGTTACCTACCTCAGACGAAAAAAATAAATTCCAGGTTTAAGACGCCCTGAGCACTTTCAGGTTTATGCGCGAAAGTTTCCTGTCGGCATAGTCGATAGTGATCTCAAGCTCGTTCGAATCAACCGATGGCATTTCGAACATAGCGTCGAGCATTATTGCTTCGCAGATGGACCTGAGTCCGCGGGCGCCCAGCTTGAATTCAATGGCCTTGTCGACTATATAATCAAGAACCCCTTCATGAAATGTCAGATCGATATTATCCATCTTGAAAAGCTTGATATATTGTTTTATAAGCGCATTTTTGGGCTCAGTCAGAATTGCCCTGAGTGCATCCCTGTCGAGGGGATCGAGGTGGGAGAGTACCGGAAGCCTACCGATAATCTCAGGTATAAGTCCGAATGACCTTAGATCCTGTGGGGCAATATATTGCAAAAGGTTATCCTTGTCGACTTTCTCCCTTATTTTCGAAGCGCCGAACCCAACAATCTGGGTATTAAGTCTTTGTGCAATTTTTCTGTCGATGCCCTCAAAAGCTCCTCCGCAGATGAAGAGGATATTTTTTGTGTCGACAGGTATCATCTTCTGTTCAGGATGTTTACGTCCGCCCTGGGGGGGCACATTGACTATCGATCCTTCGAGGAGTTTAAGCAGCCCCTGCTGAACACCTTCGCCCGAAACATCGCGGGTTATAGAAGGATTATCACCTTTTCGGGCAATCTTGTCAATCTCGTCGATGAATACTATTCCCTTTTCGGCTGCTTTTACATCATAATCTGCATTCTGAAGGAGTCGTGTCAGAAGACTTTCAATATCCTCTCCAACGTAACCTGCTTCAGTAAGTACTGTTGCATCGACAATTGTAAAGGGGACATGCAGCATTTTGGCAACAGTCCTGGCAAGCAGTGTTTTTCCGGTACCTGTTTCGCCGACAAGAATAATATTCGACTTTTCAATTTCAATATCGTCAGGATCGGCTTTCTGCATCAATCTTTTGTAATGGTTATAAACCGCTACTGAGATGATCTTCTTAGCCATATCCTGACCAATAACATACTGGTCGAGAAAATTCTTTATCTCTGCCGGTTTAAGAAGATTAATGGTATCGAAAGCAGGATTACGCTTATTTCCAAGTTCCTCACGCAGAATAGTATTGGCCTGTTCAATACAATGATCGCATATATGGCCTTCGAGACCGGCAATCAACAGGTTGGTCTCTTTTTTAGTTCTACCGCAAAAGGAACATTTATCCATAAGATCTTATTTTTGATTTTTCTCGAGGATCTCGTCTATCATTCCGTAATCCTTAGCTTCCAGCGAAGTCATCCAGTAATCTCTGTCAGAGTCCTTTTCAACTTTCTCATAAGGGTTTCCCGAATGGAGAGCAATTATTTCGTAGAGCTCTCTCTTTAATTTAACAATCTCACGGACAGTTATTTCAATATCAGATGCCTGACCTTCAGCACCACCCATAGGCTGGTGTATCATAATTCGTGAGTGCTTAAGGGCAGATCTCTTCCCTTTTTTCCCGGCAGTTAGAAGTACAGCTCCCATCGAAGCAGCCATACCTGTGCAAATGGTAGCTATATCGGCTGAGATGTATTGCATTGTGTCGTAGATGCCTAGTCCGGCATTTACAGATCCGCCCGGCGTATTGAAATATATCTGTATATCCTTTCCCGGATCGGCTGAATCGAGATAAAGAAGCTGAGCCTGAATAATATTTGCAACATAATCATCAATGGGAAGACCAAGGAATATAATACGGTCCATCATCAATCTCGAAAAGACATCCATTGATGCTACATTGAGTTGTCTTTCTTCAATGATGGTAGGCGATATGTAGCTTGCATATGCAGATTGGTACCTGTGCAGGTTGAGGCTGCTGATTCCGCGTTCACTGCGGGAATACTTACCAAAATCATCCAGAATATTCATATTGTTTATATTTTAGAAATAAATGTACAAAGATAACAATATTAACCCAGATCGGTTCAATGGCTGCTATTCAAAGAGTTTGTTGAATCCCTCAGCGCTAATGCTCTCCCCAACCAGTTCGACAAGTCCCCTGAAATGAGTAAGTATTTTATCATCAATGACTTTATCAGCAATTCTCTTGGCATCCTCTTCTCTTTTCAGAGTCTCTTTTGCGTAGTTATTGATCTGATCGTCTGTTGCATAGTAAAGACCATATTGGTTGAACTGCTGCCTTGTTATTTTAGCAGCTTCATTCAGAAGTTCCTCTTCTGTAATCTGCATCTCGTTGTCGCGGGCAACCTTGTTTCTTATCAGCTGCCATTTGAGGTCTTTCCTGAAACTGTCAAATTCCTGGTCAATCTGTTCTACGGTTGTTTTTTCATTTACCTTCAGGAGCCATCTTTTCAGGAACTCTTCAGGAAGGCTAAATTCAGTTGTGTTGAGAGCCAGTGCTTTAAGGTCGAGCATTAGCTTATAATCAGTTTCATATTTAAGGTTTGATGCTATCTCACCTTCTATTTTCTTATTGAATTCCTCTTCTGAAGTTATAACTCCTTCTCCATAGACTTTATCAAACAGTTCCTGCCCGATTTCAGCAGGGTAAAAACGGCTGATTTCGTTAATGGTGAACCTGAAGTCTCCCTGAAGATCCGCAACTTCGTCTTTTGTCTTATGAAGGATCCCTGCGATTTCATTATCATTCGGGTAGGCCTTTTTCAGATCAAATACGATTGAATCACTGATGGCTTTGCCCATAAAAGCTGATTTAATCTCTTCATCTTTAATAAGGTCAACAGCTATTGAAACGCTTTCCACTGCCGGTCCTTCCGGTAGTGTGTTGCCCTCACTGTCGACAGCTTCAATACTGCCTTTAAGAACGTCTTTTTCTTCTACTGCCTGGGCCTGTCTCAGTTCGCCAAAACGACGGGTATAATTATTAATAAAGTCATTTTTCATCTTCTCATCGATGATGATTTCGTAGTTGATGACTTTATTATTCTTGCTAAGATTTACCTCAAAGGCTGGTGCGAGTCCAAGCTCAAATGAGAAAGTAAACTCTTCCTGGGTCTCGAAATCGAAATGTTCCCGTTCATCAGAGAGAGGCATCGGGTCGCCAAGGATTTCTATCTTCTCGTCAGCGATATATTTCTGGATGTTATCTGTAACCAGTTTATTAATCTCGTCAATCTGTACTGCTGTGCCATACATTTTTTTTACAAGGCCTATTGGGACCATACCCGGACGGAATCCTTTTATTGTTGCTTTCTTCCTGTAGTCTTTCAGGACGGACTCAACTTTCTCCTCAAAATCGGCTCTCACAAAATTGATTTTCAGTACAGCATTCAGGTCGTCGATGTTTTCTCTGGTGATATTCATATCATTACTTGTTTAATGCAAATTTAAAAAACCGCCTGTAACACTTTGAAAGAGATTCAGGCGGTTTGCCATTTGTGCGGATGAAGGGACTCGAACCCCCACGTCACGAGGACACAAGATCCTAAGTCTTGCTCGGCTACCAATTACGACACATCCGCAAAAAAATTTTCCGCAAAAGTATAATAAATAATTATCAATTCAAACTGATTATTTTACCTGCGTAGCTCAAAGTTCTTTCCGAGGTAGACTTTTCTCACATGCTCATCATCGGCAAGTTGGGAAGAAGTGCCCGATTTAAGGATTCTTCCTTCGAAAAGAAGATAGGCCCGGTCGGTGATTGAAAGGGTCTCATGAACGTTGTGATCGGTAATTAGGATACCTATATTTTTATCTCTGAGTTTTGACACTATCTCCTGAATATCTTCGACGGCAATGGGGTCTACGCCTGCAAAGGGCTCATCGAGGAGGATGAACTTCGGCTTAAGTGCCAGTGCCCTGGCAATCTCAGTTCTTCTTCTTTCTCCTCCTGAAAGCTGTATGCCCTTGCTCTTTCTTATTTTCGTGAGTCCAAATTCCTGCATTAGTGTCTCAACCCTCTCTTCCTGTTCAGTTTTTGACAGTTTCGATAGTTCAAGTACGGCCCTGATATTATCTTCCACCGACATATTCCTGAACACGGAAGCTTCCTGAGCAAGATAACCTATACCTCTGCGGGCCCTTTTGTAAACAGGGAGGGAT
>CAIPJU010000610.1 GCA_903865465.1 uncultured Bacteroidota bacterium | reverse complement strand
TTGAGAGCAACATATTAGCACCTCCGGTATCGAAATAAGGTTCGCACCAAAGTGCTTTTCCGAGCTCCCTGGAGTTCTGGTACCAATCCATGTGGAAATAGTCATAAGTTTGATTCCCAAGGTTCTTGAATTCGATCTTATCATCCTTCCTGTAATAATAAAGTGAATAGAACTTTTCTGACCTGCTTCTATGGTAAGGCTCAAAAGCCAGGCAGGCTCCGGTAATATCTGTGTTATTCTCAACCATCATTCTCAGAAACCTGTTTAGTGTGGCCTCATCAAATCCATTCAATTCTATTATTCTTGCATAATTATCAGAAACGATTTCGATAGAATTGAGCACCTTTTCAATTTTTGAAACAGTACTTACTGTAAGGTATTCGGCATTTGATTTTAAATTGTTTACAACTATTTCGTGTGTGATCTTAATGGTAAAATAAAATATAAGGGCAAACAGTATTGTAATGCTGACAAAAACATACATTATCATCTTAAATGCGAGCCCTCTTCGCAGATTAAGGGGATGGTTTGTTGCCATTTACTTTAGAATTCGGAAGTAAAAGTCATTTCTTTATCAATTTGCTGAATGGTTTATAAAAAGAATCATAAGGTGTTCCCTTCCCGACAAGGCGGCTCTCCATTAAAATATTCTGAATTGCATCATAATCTTTTTCCGACAGAAAAGTATTAATGGACGTTGTGGCTGCGGGTATGTAGAGTGTCTTATAAGCACTGAGCATCCATTTCTGATGCGAACGGTTCACAGGCTGTTTTTGTGCTTCGGCATATTTAACCACAATATCAATGGCCTCATTCTGATTATTAAACGCGTAGTTCCAGCTCTCAAGAGTTGCTTCCATAAAATCCCTGCACAAATCAGGATCTTCAGTGATCCTATTACGAAGGCAATAAATTCCATCTTCCAGAAAGTTAAGTCCGTAATCGGCAAAAAAGAATTTATTCATCTCATCCTCATTAAGTCCGTTATTGATAAGAGAATGGTATTCATCGAACCAGTTGGCATTTGTTACATCAACTCCACCAAGCAGAAAAAGACTATTTGTACTTCCGATAGGAATTATCTTAACATCGAGTTTAGATTTCTTAAACAGTGCTTTGGGCTGCATTTCAAAACCAAGCCATATCCCGGCCTTCTTTCCATTTATATCTTCAATTTTATTGATTCCGCTGCTTTTTTTTGAAATAAGCATTAGCGATGACCTGGTCGAAAACTGTGCTATGTTTACTATATCAACCCCCTTCTCCCTTATTTCGATTGCATTAACGAGCCAGAGAGGCGCAAAATCAATTTTTCTTTCCCTTAACAGTGAGTCAGGTGAGACCTGAGAATCGTAAGGAATTATTTCAAGATCAATTCCATGCTTTTTAAAGATTCCTTTTTCAATACCTACATAATACCCTGCAAATTGAGAAGAAGGAACCCAGTAAGGAAGGAGTCTGACCTTTCTGGTCTTGGTATCTGCATTCAGTACCACCGGATTTTTTATAACATCCCCGGATAATTGTGTTCGGTTCCCCCTTTGGCATGAAATTACAAAAATAGCTGCCAGAATTACAAAAGTAATATTGGTCCCGAAAGGGTCAGATATAGAACTTGAGAATTTCACAGTTAAAATTTTCTATGGTTCGATAAACCAGGAGTAAACTATTTTTCCATTCCAAACAAATATATTGAAAAATCCTTGAAACCTCCGACTTTTTTCATGGTTCAATATGCGTTTTCGAAATAATTAAATACTTTTATAGAATCAGATGAATGGGGATTCATTCAGATACTTTATTTTTTATTAAGTGAACATTTAGCTTTTGGGAATATAATTACTGCCTGATATGGCTATTAAGAATATTTCATTTGCTAACAGGGTTAAGAGCATTACAGTCAATAAACTAATAAATCAATTGGATGAAAACAATTAAACAGTTCCGTTTTTATACATTAATACTGTTTCTGGCAATCATTTTCAGTTGTACAAAAAATGATACTTCTACATATAGATTTAAACTTCATTTTATCACCGAAAATTATAAACCGTTTAACTTTACTGAGAATTCTGCTCTCAAAGGTCTGGCGCCTGACCTGCTCAAAGAGGTCTGTTCAAGGCTTAATGTTCCCTTGGATGTGAAGGTCCTCCCCTGGAGTGATGGCTACAATTCAGCACTGACCACCGACAATGCCGTCCTGTTCTCAACAGTTCTCAATTCCGAAAGGAAGAATCTGTTCAAATGGGCAGGCCCTATCGCTTCAATCGACTGGAAGTTCTATGCATCTTCTAAGAACATCATCGGCCTGAATTCTCTTGATGATGCTAAGAAACAGTCAAAGATAGGTGTCATTAAGGACTATTCAATAGAACAGTATCTGGCTGGTCAGGGATTCAATAACCTCGTATACTGTTCCGATAACATTGATGCCTTCACTAAGCTCCTTAACGGTGAGATTGACCTGTTCCCATCTGATGCAATAACTGCTGAAGCAGCACTTGCCACGCTTAACAAATCGATATACATGGTAGAGCCTGAACTTACCATCAGTACTGACCTGATATACTTCGCTTTCAATAAGAACATTCCCGATGATGTGGTTTCAGACTTCCAGAAAGAGATAGATCTGTTGAAATCATCAGGCTTCCTGATGACTCTTACAAACAGGTATCTTAATACATCCGATGCTCCCGGACCAATAGAGATCTACACAGAAGATTACCCCCCTCTGACATTCAGGGATAACACTGGCGAAATTACAGGTTTTGGGACCGACCTGGTCCGTGAAATTATGAAGCGAAACCAGGTCTATTCAGAAATAAAGCTTTCATTATGGAGCAATGGTTATAACCTGGCACTCAACAATCCCAATTTCTGCCTCTTCACGATGGATCGAACTTCAATTCGTGATACTCTTTTTCAGTGGGTCGGGCCGATAGGGACAAATACTACATGGTTTTATACAAAATCAGGTTCGGGGATTAATATCTTATCGATTGACAATGCCCGGTTGTTAAAGTCTGTCGGCACGGTAAGTTCATGGTTCTCTGATCAATATCTGCGGTCACTGGGATTCTCAAATCTTGTTACTAATTCTGATCCCAATGTATTGGCAGTCAAACTCATGAAGGGTGAAATTGATGCATTTGTATGCTCAGGTGTAACATTTCCCGACATACTGAAAAAACTTGGGTATCATGTCAGTGATGCTGTTCCTTCTATCTCTCTTATGTCTTCAGATTATTATATTGCCTTCTCGGAAAATACACCTTTGGCTACAGTCAACCAGTGGCAAACCACCTTTGAGTCAATTAAATCGGACGGAACATATGATGCAATCAGCCAGAAATGGTTTCAATAAATCTAAATCGAACTCTGAATTCCGTATTATAAGGTGAAATTATAATATTGAATCCGCTCTGTTCCTGAGGTCATCCGGCAGCTTCCATTTTGCAGAATAAGCCTTCCTTACTGAATCATTAATAAATAGCCTTTCCGGTACGACATTTTTAATTTCCACCTCAGTGGGTGAGAGGCCATGAATAAGTGAAATGACCATATCACCTGCAGCCCGTCCGACCTCGAAGTAGTTAGCACCCAGGCTGGCCATTGCTCCTTTTATGGAATGTTTGGGGTTATTTGTAAAAACAGGTATTCCTTTTTTCGCAGCAGCGGCAATGTACATATCTATTGCAGATTCCACGATATTATCTCCACCTATCCACAGAGCTTCAACGTCTCTGGAGCTCATAGCCAGCGCTGCTTCATAAACCTGTGAAACAGTTTCAACGCTCATCTCTTCGAGATCTATGCCAAGTTCGCTGCAAACAGCCCGTGCTTTTTTTACGCATGCTTCAGAACAGGTTTCGCTGGTGCACCATACTACACCCACTTTTTTAAGATCAGGTTTCATGAGGCGTGCTATCCTGAAAATTTCTTCTACCGGTTGGAAAGTTCCAATTCCGACGAGATGAGCCGGATGCTGGTCTGACCTTGTTCCTGTTATTCCGACACCAGAGGCAACCGGATCGGTAACTGTACAGAAGACATGCAATACCTCTCCCTTTTTGTTGGCATTAGCCATAACCTGAAGTCCGGGAGTACTTATAGAAACAACTATATTAAACTTATCACTTACAATGCTTTGAGCTATGGTATTGGCAGTAG
>CAIPJU010000609.1 GCA_903865465.1 uncultured Bacteroidota bacterium | reverse complement strand
TGGGCTACGGAATTTGAAGATAAGTTTCAACATGTTGATTGGACAGCAATTGATTATATAGGTATGATTGAAGAATATGTAATCTCATAAATTAATAATAGAAATGTTTAATTTCTTTACCCCTATTCTTTTATTTGTAAAGACGTTTACCCGGTATAACTCCCCTTACTCCACCATCCGGTCTTTCCATATCGATTTAATATCGGGGAATAAGATGAATATGAACATGAAGCACTGTCTGACCAGCAGAATCGCCTACATTTACTCCGATATTATAGACATCGGGATTAAACCTTTCAGATATCAATCCCTTTACCATGCTCACAAGCCCCCAGCAATCAGATTGCTCTTCAAGGCTAAGATCAAAATAATCCTGTTTATGGCTTTTTGGAATGATCAAGGTGTGTCCGGGACTAACGGGGTACATATCAAAGATAGCATAAGTTGAAGCTGATTCTGCAATGATTTTCCTTTCAGCTTTGAGATTGCAAAAAGGGCACGCCTGATTGTTTATTATAGTTTCCATCCCTCGTATCCCCTGCTGTTTATCAGGAATTCTGAGCTCCCCTTTAGCTGTTCAATAGCAACGCTTTGCCAGTTAGCTTCTGCTGAATGTCCTGTAAGTGCAATTCTTATCTCCTTTTGAAAGCGTTGAGGTAGCTTATCATCGAGCAAGCCCCAGTAATGCAAGATCATCTCCTTCTGGTTTTCTATCATATCTGCCGACGGTATCTTATTCCTCTTTTGGTTATTAATTTTCGAACTTGACGGCAACAGGTTCCACAAATCATTGTTCTTCCAAACCGAAAAGGGTATCACGTGGTCAATATCAAAACCTGTAATTGATTTTCCGGTCCATACACAAAATACATTTCCTTCTTCTTTGAGGATAGATTTATAGATCTTTTTTGAATCCAGAATATCCCTTTCTGATATGGGACTTTTAAGAACTTCATTTAAAATGGTTTCAACAGAGTGTCGCTTCCCCGATGCATTTACAGAGAATTCGGCCCATTTGAAAAGAATGGAATCCTGACCAGAAATAAAACTTCCAAGTATCCTGAATGCGTTATAATACTCAACGGGTATTGAAAAAGTTCCAAGGTCTTTAATAAGGAATTCTTTGTCGCTAACATATTCGCCAATTCTTCTTTTCTTTTTTGCCTCGAATTGAAATATAGAATAATAGCTATTGTTTATAGACCTGCCAAGATATTTCATGGGCATCCTGGTAATGGTATCATAAAGCTGGTAAACCAGATTCAGGAAATCATGTTTAACCTCTGCAGGAATACCTATGTTCCGCAAATCATTGTAAAATGCAGACAAGCCTCCCTTACAACTGTATTGCCTGATCAGCAGTTCAAACTGGGGCCCGAATGCAAGGTTTGCGCCACCGTGTATCTGTCTTAATTCTGATTCTATTATCGGATAGTAATAAATAAGCCACTTCTCAACTAGCAATCCAAGCGGGAAAACAACCCGTCCATCAACGTGAATAATAAATGGTGAATTATCCTTAATTATATCAATCACCCCGCGTAGAAGGGCGAATTTGTAAGTTGTTGATTTGCTGTCTCTCTCAATTATTTTGCTGATATTCTGAAAAACTTCGTTCATCCCGTCATGACCTGTTTTAATTAAAGTACATGTAAATACAGATTTAGGATCAATGTAATAAAAAATTGTCATCAATCTAATTCTACTTTGACAGATTAAAAAATAATCTCTAAGGTAGCTGATATTTAGATAATTTGAGTATCTTAAGGGTATAGAAAAACAAGTTTATCGTTCTCCGAAATGTCAAATACAAGTTAAAAACTGGAAAAGAAATGGAAAAACACTGGCCTCCCCATTAAGGAGGCTAATGAGCTATATCTCTGAATATGAATATGTTTTCCACAACAGGACGAAACGGTTTTTTGACAAAGCAATAAAATATACCGAAGGAGTTTTAAAAAGCGAGATGCGCAATATCGGGAGAATAAGCGAAGATACCGGTAGTGAATATTACGGTATGCAGCACTTTATTACTGAGTCAAACTGGGATGCCAGGGAATTAATAGACAGGATTGCAGTAAATGTC
>CAIPJU010000608.1 GCA_903865465.1 uncultured Bacteroidota bacterium | reverse complement strand
TACCCTTGGGCTTGGGAAAATTCAATTGATTTTCAAGCGATATCGAATTTGATCTTAATTGTTCCCGATAATCAATGGGATTTAATATTCCCAAAACTTACAATATAATTAATTGTGGAATAGGGAAACTAAGGTATAAATTTCATAGTTTTATCAAAAAAATCTAACTAAATGAATCAGAAATCTTCTATACCCGCATTTATAAAAATACTTGGCTGGTTTATCAGTCTTTTTGCGTTCTCACTTGGGTTTTGGCACACTCATCTCGGACTTCGTGAATTCCGCGCTTTAAGCTCCAGTAATGGCAGTATTATAATATCCGCTATCATTTTGCTCCTTCTTATAGTTGCTTATTACCGTGCTATCGGAGGAATGAAAGTGGCACTGATATTTTATGCCCTCTGTGCATTTTTCTTCTTTACCTTCAACATCAATTCTTTTTATCCCACCTACCTGGGCAGAAAGCTTCTTAAGGAGGAAGCTATAGCTATCAACGATACCCTGCAGAATTTCACCTCACGAGTAAACAGGGACTTTGGCAAGGAAGATATCAATAAGAAATACAATTCAGTTTGCGACCTCCGGGACCTCCTAAAACAGGAAATATCAAAACAATCGGGTTTTGGAGAAAGGTCAAAAGACTACCTGCAACAGATAAACAACATCATCGGAGAGCCTTACATCAAACCAAATATTAATGTAGGTCACTCGCCGGAAGAATGGAGTTTCATTGCAAATGAATATTACGACCTTATCAATAAGAGGCTGAAGAGCTATGTTGCTGAAAACCTTGGAGTGGGGAAAGTTGATATTATTGACAGGATTAATGAAGTAAACAAAACTTATAGTCCTCAGCTTGAAAAGATCATCGAGGATAATTCAAGGGTAAACATCGATTCAATAAGGAGCAATCCGCAGATTAACACTCTGCAGCAGGTTGTTACACGAATGGATAATATCTGCAGCGATGCCAACAAGATCTATGCCCAGAACGTTAAGAATGGTCCTGCAAAAGCCTGTAACAAGTATGGCGAAGTAAAGACACAAAACCTCGGCACCTTTGCACATACTATTGGTTCCGTAAGGGAACGTATCGATAAGGTGGACACCTGGGGAATAATTATTTTATGCCTCTTCATCGATTTTATAGTACCGCTGGCAATATATTTCCTTATAAGGCGTAATGAGAATGAAGATGAATCCGAGGCAAATCAGAGATCTCCCTTTAAGAAATTCCGTAAACCGGGACCGGTACATATGAATGATTAATTAACTTTTCAATCCCAACCAATGGAAGATATAAAATTTGATTCAGAGAAGCTGAAAAGCGAATCAGAATCAGCAACTGCAAATACGGCAGTAAAAAAAGAGGTCAAATTCCTTTCCGATCTTGATAATCATAAAGTTGCCCAGGTATTTATCGATTTGATGGAAGAGAACCGACAGGTTATCATCCCGATAGGTTTTCCACAGGCAGGTAAAACACAGCTCATCTCTTCGCTGATGTTCTATGCAATAAAAGGGAAAGATAAAAATGCTCCGATACCTTTCAGGTCGGATCTTAAAATTGATTTCCCATTCAATCAGGGGAGAATAGAAGTCGACAGGATGATCAGGTATTATGAGAAAAAGGAACTGGCACCTGCAACCACCGCTAATTCGCTCAACCTGATAGGCATTGATATCAGACCAGACAAGGCAAAACTACCTCCATTGAAACTGGCACTTCTGGATGTGGCCGGCGAGGATGTACAGAAGATCAAAATCGACAAAGAGGGACGTTTTACAAGGAAAATCGATGCAATACTCGGAGGATTGACCCTGAGTGAATCCCCAATTATTTTTGTTCTAATCACCCCTTATAAGCCATCGGTGTTCAGTGATGAGACTCCTAAAATGGCAGATGACAGGGAAGACACTCTGCACTACGACTTCCTGAATTATATTACTGAAAAACAACCTGAACTCTTAAAAAAAGCCGTCTTCTTCATAATAGTATCACAGTGGGACAGAAAACCTGTTGATGAGAAGCAGACTGTTGAAAGCTTCATCAGAACAAAACGGCAGAAAGTATTCAATTATATAAAGAATACAAACGTCATCTGGGGTGAATATTCAATAGGTAAGATACTCCCTCCTATCAGCAACGATGACGGCTCCACCTCTTCCCCTACCCTCGAGCGTATTAACCTCGAATACCCGTCGAAGTTCTGGAAGAAGCTCTACCAGGTTTGTACTGACAAGAAGCTGGATAATAAAACTATATGGCAGAAGATGTTTGATTGATTGCATTCAGTAAGCCGCCTGATCGCATGCAATGCCCGTTTATCAGATACAATTTAGAGTTGTGACAATTCATTAGTTGATAAGGATATTTAATGACCATCATGAAAGAATTAAATTTGGATGCCGGTAAACTGAAAACATACCTGATATTCTTCGGGAAATCGCAAAGTTTCAGCTTCACGGCATTTGATAAACTCGCGGCAGTCGAAAACTTCAATGAAACCATCCTGGATTTCGATTTGCTTGAATCGCAACTGATAACAGTTGATAAAATTGATAATAAACCTATCCTGGCGAAATATTATTTTAAAAGGAAGAGGGATTATACCCTTTTGAAAATATTTTCCTATGCTCAGGCCTATGATGGAGTCAGAGTCCAGGGAAGTACTTTCGGAGTTGCCTTTCTGTCGGAAACCAACATATTGGTTTGCCGTGAGAACATCGAAATTTTAAGGAAGATTAAAAATGTTTTTGCAGATGTTTGTCTCGATAAAAACAACAAATTCAACAGCAGTGATTTTAGTTCAATGGTTGTCGGAATCTGGAAACAATTTCGCGACCAGGACGGTTTTTCGAAAATCAAATATTCAAATAACACCGGTTCAATAACAGATGGCTCTGTCGGCATAAATGTTAAGTCCCTTGAAGAGGCCAGGGAGATAAGTTACAGCAAAATGTATTTTTCCGAGGATATTGATCACCTCAAACGTGCCAATGCAAACTGGGGAACAAGGTTTCCTCTTTGCAGGGTAGTAAATGGAAAAGCTGAATTCTTAACTGAACATAAGAAAAATGTTTCTCCTGAAAAAGATATCTCCTTATATGAAGATTCAGAACCTGATTTCATCGCCCTGAAAAAAAAACTTAATGAAAAAACAGCTAAAATAGATGAACTTGGTAAGGATCTCCTGAAATTCAAACATAAAAACAGGCTCTTCATTCTTATAAATTCAATAATACTTCTGCTCCTGGCAGCAATAATATCCTTCATTGTCTGGAGACAGTACAAAGAGCTCAAACCAACCATCAGGGACATAAATTATATAATGAAGGATCAGAATAATTTTGCTTCGCTGATGAGACTGTAT
>CAIPJU010000607.1 GCA_903865465.1 uncultured Bacteroidota bacterium | reverse complement strand
CCCCTGCCCCTTAAAGGTGGAACAATTGAATATCAGTATCTTAAAATGTCCCCTTTAGGGGATTTAGAGGTAAAAGAGCCTTTTCGGAGTGGACTTAAATATGAAAACATAAATCAAACTAACGCCGAGAAATGAAAACTAACAGATTAATTGCATTTTTGATTGTTATTCTCTTTTCCTTAAGTTGCTTCGCCAGGGAATCGGATGATAAAGGCTTTATTCTCAGGGATAACTGGTCTATTCAATCTTCAGCGGTGGTGAAGGCAGAAGGGAAATCCCTCTCAAAGCCCGGCTTTAATGATCATGGCTGGTATCCGACAACAGTTCCGACAACTGTTCTGGCTGCACTTGTGGCTAATAAAGTTTATCCTGATCCTTATTTCGGGACCAACATAAAAAATCTTCCGGGTGCTATTAATGACAGGAGCCGGGCAATGCCTGACGTAAGCCCTTTCAAAGTTCCCTGGTGGTACAGGACCGTCTTCAACCTTCCGTCAGATTACGCCGGGAAACATATCTGGATTAAATTTCATAGTATCAATTACAAGGCTAATATTTGGCTAAACGGGAAACTTGTAGCCGATACTACTGAAATAGAAGGCGCGTACAGGCTCTTCAATCTGGATATTTCCAAAGAAGCTGTTCCCGGAAGTAAAAACTGCCTCGCTATGGAGATATTTCCTCCAAAGGGGATGGACCTCACAATTACCTGGGTAGACTGGAACCCCACAACTCCCGACAGGGGAATGGGCATCTGGTACGATGTTTCTGTTCATGCTACCGGACCTGTCGCCATTGAAAATCCCTTTGTTGCGACTAAGCTGAATCTGCCTTCGACCGATCAGGCCGGCCTTACCGTAAAGGCTGATATTAAGAATGCAGAAAAGAAGAGCATTACAGGAACACTTACCGGGACTATCGAAAATATCTCATTTTCACAGAAAGTCACGCTGGAGGCAGGTGCCTCGCGTGAGCTGGTATTTACCCCTGAAGAATATCCCCAGTTGATCATTAAGAATCCACGTCTCTGGTGGCCTCATACCGTCGGGCCCCAGAACCTTTATGACCTGAAGCTTACATTTGAAGAGTCAGGGAAGGTTTCGGATGTCAGGAAAACCCGTTTCGGGGTGAGGGAGATAACTTCATGGATGAATGATTTTGACAAGTTCCATACCAAAGTGTTTCAGATAAACGGGAAAAATATTGTAATACGGGGTGGCGGATATGTTGAAGATCTCATGCTCCGACCATCAAATGAACGGATCGATGCCGACCTTATGTATGCAAAACACATGAACCTTAATACTCTCAGGATGGAGGCGCCCAGGGGTTCAGACTATCTTTTTGAGCGCGCCGACGAAGAGGGTATTCTATTGATGGTAGGCTGGTGCTGCTGCAGCTCATGGGAGAGATGGAAAAACTGGACCCCTCACACCGGCGATATTGCCGAGTTAAGCTGGAGGGACCAGATTGTGAACCTTCGCAATCATCCCTCGGTTTTTACCTGGCTTTACGGAAGCGATAATTTCCCCCCTGCTGAAGTCGAAAAGCGCTACTTCCAGGTTCTTGTCCAGTATGACAACACCCGGCCATATTCTTCGTCTGCCACTCAGTCTGCCAGCTCAATCGCTGGTCTCACCGGCCTCTGGATGGGTCCATATCCCAAGGTCTATGCCTATGAAACCCCTTCGTACTGGTATACCAAGCTTGAATTCAATACCGAAGCCGGACCTACCGGTGAGCAGATCCCCCCAATTGAGACTATGAGAAAAATGATGCCTGAAAAAGATCTTTGGCCAATGAGCGATTCATGGGAAATAAGGCTTCACAAGGCTTTTTACCCGATTGCCAGGGCTGCTTTCGAATCGCGGTACGGAAAACCTGAGGGTGTCGAAGAATACTGCATGAAATCACAGGTTTTTCAGAATGAAGCAGTTAAAGCAATGTTTGAAGCTTACGCAGGGAATAAATATCGTTCAAGCGGTATTATTTACTGGATGTACAACTCTGCCTGGCCAAAAATGTACTGGCAGCTCTATGATTACTTTTTCATGCCCAACGGTGCATTCTATGGAGCAAAAAGTGCCTGCGAGCCGGTTCATATTCAGTATTGCTACGATGATAATTCAATTAAGATCGTGAATTCCTTTTACCATGAACTTAACGGGCTGACAGCCACTGTAAAAGTTCTCGATTTTAATATGAAGGAACTTTCATCGGTAAAGATGGATGCCCGCGTTGATGCTGACGGGAGTGAAAAGATATATACTGTTAAAATTCCTGATACTGTTTCAAAGGTATATTTCCTTAAACTTGAGCTGAACGATCAATCAGGTAAGCTGCTCTCGTCGAACTTCTACTGGTTATCTTCAAATGGTGACGAAAAGGCCGATTTTACTGACCTTATGAAGCTTCCGGCAGCAACGGTAAATGTTAGGGCTTCAAATTTAAAGATGGAAGGCGATATTGCCAGTCTGTCGGTGACATTCGAAAATTCAGGATCAGGACTTGCATTTGCAGTTAATCCGAAAATTCTTAAAATGAAATCAAAAGATCCTGTTCTGCCATTATTCTGGGAAGACAACTATTTCTCACTTCTTCCGGGAGAAAAAAGGACAGTAGCAGTCAGCTTTAATAAGAAATATCTTGATGGTGAAATTCCGCTCCTGAAAGTTGAAGGATGGAATATGAAGGCAGAAGAGGTGAATATAAATCAATAAAATTCTTATTCATCTTCTTAAATTCTTTAATTAAAAAGGGATGCAGTCAAAATTCTTTTAATTTTGTAAGAATTCACTATGTCTATGACTAACTAAAATAAATCCGTAAAATATGTCAGAAAAAGATAAAGGGTTTAGTTTTAAGCAGCTTTTTTTCCGCGATACAGGCCCCGCAGTGCAGGAGAATCAGGCACAAAAAACTGAACCTGTTGTCCCCAAAATGCAGGTTGATTATATGGCCAATGCCATTACCCAGCCTTCTGCCGGAGTTCCCGATCAGTCACTCGTCGATGATTTTGTTCAGCGTCTTCAGAACCTGATAAACCAGAACAATCAGCCTGGTTTTGATTTTCTGGAATTCACTGAATCGCTCTTTGATGAAAAGCAAAATCCCACTCCTGATATTTACAAGACTGTATTCAGGATAGCACAAAAGATTGACAAATCGCTTACTCCTGCAAAGTTGCTTGATAGTGCAATGTTCTATAAAGACCTGGTGCAGCGTACAGCTGAGGCTGAGGTTTCTAAAGGGAGCTCCAAGAAGCAGGGTTTGCAAACGGATAAAGACAATGAGAAAAACTCGCTCGACAGCGGGCTGAGGGATACAAGGAGCAAAATAGACCAGCTTACCCAGCAGATACAGGAACTGCGCAACCAGGAAACCACACTGAGTAATCAGTTATTAGCCATCGATCAGAAATACAATGGTCAGTTTATCGATATCGACAGAAAAATCAGTGCAATCCGAAGTGCCAAGGAGCAGGTTCTTGTAAGCATTGTCGATATTGAGGCAGGAATAAAAGCTAATCTTTCTTAAAAACAATAAAATCTGATGTTATGCAAACAGAAACAAAAACAGTTACCCAGCTTCCTATTATGAAATATTTCGATGATGCCAAGCTGGTCGAAAAAGGGAAAGAGACTTTAGGGAAATGGAGAAAAGGCGAGAAGCCCATCGGAGCCGTTATTGGTCTGATTTTGATCGGTGTTATAGGTTATGGTGTATTTAAATGGATAATTCCTGCTGTTTTCACAGCGCTAAGCCAGGTATTTGCCGTAATCGCTTCAATACTGGCAGTCGTTCTTGTAATAGCACTTCTTCCTGCAATATTTAAGCTTTTCCGAAGAATAGTGCGTGGATTTCATAAGGCCATCATTCGCTGGAATCCTTTCGATGAGCTCGATGACCAAAAACGTAAGATGTGGGAGACCCACGATTTGTTCCTGAAGTATAAAGCCAAGATAAAGCAGCTCCGCAACGATTTCGAACAGATGTCGAATGAGACAAGGACGGTTGCCGAAAATTCGAAAGCTGAAGTTCAGCGGCAGACGAAAAAAGCAGGAGAGATAAAAGTCCAGATGGACAAAATGATTTCCGAAAAGGGAGAAGGGATCAAGGAGACAGATGAATATGTTGAACTTCAGCAACAGTTCATAAACGCCACATCGGCAGGAACGCGTTCAAATACAACCCTGGAGAAAAATATAGAATGGACAACCAAATATTCGGCCCGTTCCAATATTTTTGCCAACCTCGACCGTAAACTTGCCATTGGTGCAACACTGCTCGAAAACAAAATCAAGGATTTTGAGGAGAGTATCGACATTATGAAAAAAGACTGGGAGATGGCAGCAGCCTCACGCGGAGCTACAGCCATTCTGAAAGAGATCCTTGGTCCCGGCGGACAGAACTGGAAACTTGAATATGCTCTTGAATTTGTCGCCGGAAGAATCTCTGAAGACCTTGCACTTACAGCTCAGAACCTCGAAGATCTGGAAAGAAATACTACTGCCTTTAATTTCGACAGCGATGAGGCCTACGAAAAATTGCTCTCCATCGGCAACAAGCTCGATGCAGGTGCGATAGATATTCCTGATCCTGCAAAGATCTCAAATCCAAACCATAAACTCACCCGCGAAGAGAAGAATGCTGCAGGTCCGCTGGGTGATATATTTTAATTCGTTTTAGTTAATTATGAATGAATCAACCTTAAATAAAGAACATGGAAACTAATTATCAGGACAAACCCGGGATTTCAATTCCCGGATTTCCAAAAAAATGGACCTTCGGATTTCAAATCATTGTACTTATTCTTATTCTGGGAATAATAGGAGCAGGTGTCTATTATGGCTATCCATATATGAATAAAGCTTCAAAAGGAAACAAGGCTGACCTTCGTGCCGGTTTCAACAACTTCGTTGGTTTTGCCCCGGGTATTGATATGAACGGTGGAGCAGCTCCGAATAAAAACTCCAGGATGTACAAAGAGTTTGGTCTTTCCTTTGAAGCTGTCAGAATGGATGACATGCAAAAGCTGGATGATGCTTTGAAAAACGGCGACCTTGATTTCATCTTTACTACAACTGATATATCACCAATTGGAATGGATCGCTCGAGTGACCTTGCGAAAATGTCGGTTGTACAGTTCTTAAAGATTGATGATTCACGCGGCGCTGACGTTTTCATCGTTGATAAATCAATAAATACCGTTGCCGACCTGAAAGGAAAGAAAATAGCCTGCGCTCTGGGCTGGCCAAGTAATACCTTACTTCATGCAACACTCGAAGCAGGCGGACTGACCGAACAGGATGTGAAGATCCTGCCAATGGGCGATCCATTTGCTGCCAAAACAGCTTTCACTACCGGGAATGCTGACGCAACTGTAGTATGGTCACCTGATGACGAGGAGTGCCTAAAATCGAGAGATGCCAAAGTTCTGACAAGTACCGACCTGCTTCCAAATATTATTATGGATGGCTTCATTGCCAGGAAAGAGGTTCTGGAAAAGAAAAAAGATCTTTTTATTAAACTCTCAAGGGCATGGCTCACAGCTAACTCAGAGATGAAAGATGCTGCCAGGATGGCCCATGCCGCCCAGACCTACAAGACAGCCTTCCAGGTTCCCGATGATGTATCTATCATTCTGGGTGGAATGAAGAAGATCCATTATGCAACCATGGGTGATAACATCAACTTCTTTGGCCTGAGCACCGATTTCACAGGGATTACTGGTCAGCAGCTCTATACAAAAATGGCACGTGTTTATAAAACAGGTTATGGAAATAAACTGACAAATATTGTTCCCTGGGCCGAGGCTTCTTACCCAGGTATTGTTCAGAGTATTAATGATCTGAAGGGCGATGCACATGCAGCTGAAGGACAGATCCAGTTCGCAGCTCCGACTGCAACTGACACCAAAGCCCCTGCCGTTGCCATTAAACCTGTTATAATCAACTTCGCCACCGGCTCCTGGGCTCTTGCAGCCGATATGAAGGAGAAAATCGAAAATCAGCTTGGCCAGATTTCAGTTGAATTTGCAGGTATGAAAGTGCGTATTGAAGGTAACACCGATAATGTAGGTGGTGCCGATATGAACCGGCAACTCTCCTATAAACGTGCAAAATCAGTAGCTGATTACCTGGTTAAGACCTATAATTTCGATCCAAACAGGTTTGTCATCGTTGGTAATGGTCCCGATAAACCGGTTGCTGACAATAAAACTGAAGAGGGAAAAGCTGCAAACAGGAGAACTGAGTTCCAGCTGCTCGGAAAATAAAAAATAATTAAATCTGCTTAATAATACTCTGTAGCTTAAAAGCTTAGCCTTAAATATGGAAATACTAAAGAATCTTTTCAGGTTCGCCGGTGAGGTCGATAAAAAGACTTCACTGGCTGTAAATATCCTGGGTTGGGTACTCCTGCTCTTTTTCTGGTGGCTGATACCGACACTTGGCTGGATAAAATCGACAATTCTTCCAACTCCCATCGATGTAATCAAATGTTATAAAACCCTATTTGTTGAGAGAAGTCTTTTATACAATACAGGCTATTCTATTTTTATAAACCTGGGAGGCTACCTGCAGGCCATGCTGCTTGCAATACCACTGGGTTTTCTGATTGGTCTGATTCCCTTCTTCAGGAACCTTGTAAGCAAACAGATTGAGGCAATCCGTTTTACCCCACTACCTGCAACTACTGGTATCTTTATGGCGCTGTTCGGACTTGGACTCGGTGTCAAAGTAGAATTTCTGGCATTTGGTATTTTTGTTTATCTCCTTCCCGCAATTGCCCAAAGGATAAAAGATATTGAGACCGACGATCATTTAAAGGCGCTTCAGCAAACCATGTGGACCCTGAATGCAAGCCCGTGGATGACTCTGAAACATTTCTACATCCCTTCAGTTCTAAGCCGTTTTTCAATGGATGTAATAAATCTGGTGGCAGTAAGCTGGACTTATATTGTGATTGCTGAAATGGTGAATGCTCAGGGTGGACTGGGTTCAATGATTTACATGGCAACTTCACGAGGCTCTCATGTCGATCAGCTCTATGCTGTATTACTTCTTATTATTTTCATTGGATTTATCCAGGATAAACTACTTAAACTTCTCGATAAGAAGCTCTTTAAATTTAAATACGCCTGATTGTAATGAAGAGAAACATATTCCAGAAACAGGATGACAGCTCAATTCCCGAACCTGAAAAAAGCCAGGTGAGGAATGAAAATAATTCCGGGGAGACAAACCTTAATCCTCCTGATCATCCGGCTTCCACCGACCTGACAGATGTTATCAACCTTGTTAATATTAATCAGGTCTATTCCGACACTTCACAGGCTAATGTTGTATTCAAAGACTTCAGCCTGGATATCAAAGACATAAAGGACCAGGGACAATTCATTACCCTGATGGGTAAATCGGGATGCGGAAAATCAACACTTCTCCGTTATATCTCAGGTTTACAGAAGCCTACTTCAGGGGATGTATTAATTTATGGCAAGAAAAGGACAGATAAGGAGAGAATCCCGATGGTTTTTCAGCAATATACCTCCTTTGAGTGGAAGACAGTGTTACAGAATGTAGCTCTTCCTCTGATACTAAAGGGTGTATCGAAGAGTGAAGCCAATGAAAAGGCAATGGAGATGATAAAAGTCGTCGGATTGGATGGCCATGAAGAAAAATGGGCGAAGTACCCGATTCTCTCGGGAGGTCAGTTGCAAAGGGTTGCCATTGCACGAAACCTGGTTGTCAATCCGCAGATTCTGCTGATGGATGAGCCTTTCGGAGCCCTTGATACTGTTACCCGTAAACAGATTCAGGTTTTCCTCCGTTCAATTTTTGAGAATGCCAAAGTCGATCCGACAGTCGTTTTTGTCACCCACTCCGAAAGTGAAGCTGTATTTCTTTCTTCTGATATTTATATTCTCGGCTCTGGACCTGCGACTGTTCGGCACCATTTTAAGATTGATCTTCCTGAAAAGAGGGATGATTCAGTCAGATATTCCACTGAGTTTACAGAATATGTCAATAAGCTGGGGATGATGATGGAAGATCTGAAAAATGAACGAAAATAGATCTCAGGCCTTGTATAATTAAAACAGGGAGAGGCTCTCATGAAGTCCTCTCCCTGTTTCTGTAAAAAAAAAGTGCCCTCCGGGTAAGTTTTACTGTTTACTTACTCTGGGAGATATAGGAAGCACGAATTCACGGAGGGAAATCAATATGTAAATTTGATCTTTGTGACTGCCTGTTCCATTTAAGTGCATATTCGATTAGCAAATTAGTTTTTATTATATATAATTGAGATTTAGTTCTCATTTTTTTGCTTATTATATTTGATTTTCGGCTTTCTCACCCGCTTGTTCAT
>CAIPJU010000606.1 GCA_903865465.1 uncultured Bacteroidota bacterium | reverse complement strand
GGACAAGAGATTGAGAAAGTAAAAAGGGCTGGTAAAATACAACCTGTTTTTTTATATCGGTTGAAAATGAAATTTGAACGTCATTGGATTGGGAATAAGGGAGTAAACTTTGCACTAGTCCTTTCAAAAAGAGTACAATATCGGCCTCAGAAGAATAAATCATAGTGGTGTCAGATAGGTCATCGTGAATATAGTATTCTCCTCAACAAATCATCAGAGAGTTAATTTATTTATTATAGAGCTGATTTCTTTAGAGTTAATAAATATACAAAAAAGAATATTAAAAGTTCACAGGATTAAATTATTATCTAATTTTAGCCTTCTATAAAATTCAACCAATGACATCACGAAGAACATTTTTAAAAAGCAGTGGAACGGCTGCTGCCGGAATTACTCTCACATCGGCGTTAACGTCAACGATGGCTTCCTGTACTGCAAGCAATAAGGTTAATGTAGGTCTTGTCGGCTGTAATGGGATGGGATTTTCAGACTTAAAAGCATTTCTTGAAAACCCGCAGGTTGAATGTATTGCATTGTGTGATGTGGATGAAAGTGTATTGAACAGACGTGCTGCGGATGTTGAAAAAATTCGAGGTAAAAAACCATCCAATCTTTATAAGGATTGGCGTAAACTCATTGAAAATAAAGATATTGATGTCGTAATCATTGGTACCCCCGATCATTGGCATTGTTTAATCATGATTGCTGCCTGTGAAGCTGGTAAGGATGTTTATTGTGAAAAACCATTGGGAAACAGTATTGAAGAGTGTAATCTGATGATAAAAGCGGCCCAAAAATATAAAAGCGTTGTGCAGGTCGGGCAGTGGCAACGGAGTGATCCTCACTGGCTGAGTGCTGTCGATTATATCCGGTCGGGTAAGCTTGGAAAAATAAGGTTGGTGCGTGTATCTTCTTATCAGGGCTGGTGCCCGACAATTCCTGTTCTGGCAGATGAACCTGTTCCTGCAGGTGTTGATTATGATATGTGGCTGGGACCGGCCCGCAGCCGGCCATTTAACAGAAACCGGTTTCATTTTACGTTTCGCTGGTTCTGGGATTATGCCGGTGGACTAATGACGGATTGGGGGGTTCACTTACTTGATTTTGCATTATACGGAATGGATGTGACCACCCCAAAATCCATTATGGCAATGGGAGGGAAATATGGTTATCCGACTGATGCCTGCGAAACGCCCGACAGTTTGCAAACAATTTATGAGTTTGACGGATTTAATGTGATGTGGGATCATGCTATCGGAATTAACGATGGCGGATATGGCCGCAGTCACGGATTAGGATTTGTTGGTGAAAACGGGACACTGGTTGTTGATCGCGGCGGATGGGAAGTCATTCCTGAAATCGTTGATGGGAAAAAAAGGATGGAATCCGTTCCTCTTATCAAAGGAACAGGGGAGGGTTTAAGAAATCACGTTAAGAATTTCCTTGAGTGCAGACAGACACGCAATCGGAATACAAATGCCAGCGTAGAAATCGGTGCTCATATTGCAAAATTCTCGCAACTGGGAAATATTGCTTACCGTTCCGGTAAAAAGCTGGTATGGGATGGTGTTAAGTTTACCAATGATGAAGAAGTAAACAAGTACCTGATCCCAAGTTATCGTGATCCATGGAAATTGCCAACACTTTGAACAAATAAAAAGGGCTGATTTACAATAAATTGTATCAGCCCTTTTTTCATAAACCGCTTATTTACAGAATACAGATTTTATTCTGCCTAAATAGATTTATGCCGCAACATTATCTCTAAGATATCATGGTTTTGTCAAATTTTGGAAGGCCAAAAGGAGTAATTAAACAGGCAAT
>CAIPJU010000605.1 GCA_903865465.1 uncultured Bacteroidota bacterium | reverse complement strand
TTTAATTCTTATTATTAAAAAAATCCCCTTAACATATGATTACTTCTGAGGACCTGGTACAATACGGCATTAAAGATGTAGTTGAATTAATTTACAATCCTTCCTATAATCTTCTTTTCGCTGAGGAGACCAAACCAGGGCTGGACAGGTACGAAAAGGGGATCATTACCAGAACCGGAGCTGTTTCAGTCGATACCGGAGTCTTCACAGGCCGCTCTCCCAGGGATAAGTATGTTGTTCAGGACGAATTAACAAGAGATAGTGTCTGGTGGAAATCGGAAATGTCTAAAATATCAGATAATAAGCCGATTACATATGACATTTGGAATCACTGCAAAAACATAGCAGCCAGGCAGCTTACAGGAAAGAGGCTCTTTGTTGTTGACTGTTTTTGCGGTGCCAATGAGAATTCACGCCTTAAAGTCAGGTTTATTCTGGAGGTAGCATGGCAGGCCCACTTTGTAAAGAACATGTTCATAAGACCTGAACCCGATGAGCTTGAAAATTTCGTACCCGATTTTGTAGTGTTAAATGCATCCAAGGCTTCAAATCCTGACTGGAAGATGCAGGGGCTCAATTCAGAGAACTTTGTATTCTTCAACCTGAAAGAGGGTATGATGCTAATTGGAGGTACATGGTACGGAGGAGAAATGAAGAAGGGTATTTTTGCTGTCATGAATTTTCACCTCCCCTTAAAAGGAATTGCTTCTATGCATTGTTCTGCAAATGTTGGTAAAAATGGTGATACAGCTATCTTTTTCGGTCTCTCCGGAACCGGAAAGACAACCTTGTCAACCGACCACGAAAGAGCCCTGGTTGGAGATGATGAACATGGCTGGGATGACGATGGTATATTTAACTTTGAAGGAGGTTGTTATGCAAAATGTATTAAACTCAGCAAAAAGAATGAACCTGATATCTTTAATGCTATAAGGCGTGATGCCCTTCTGGAAAATCTGGTTGTGCAGTCAGACGGCACCATCGATTTTAATGATTCCACAAAAACAGAAAACACAAGGGTATCCTATCCTATTTATCACATTGAGAACATTGTAAAACCCAGGTCGATAGCCGGTCATGCCAAGACAGTGATCTTCCTTACTGCCGATACATTCGGTGTTCTGCCCCCTGTAAGCCGGCTTACTGAGGAACAGACAAAGTATTATTTTTTAAGTGGTTATACTGCCAAGGTAGCTGGTACGGAAAGAGGAATAATAGAACCTGTTCCTTCATTTTCCGCCTGCTTTGGCGCTGCCTTCCTGATGCTCGATCCCAGCGTCTATGCAAATGAACTGACAAGAAGGATGAAAATGCACAAGGCCCAGGCCTGGCTTGTAAACACTGGCTGGACAGGTGGACCCTATGGAACAGGTAGCAGGATAGATCTGCCTTCAACACGTAATATAATCAACTCAATACTTGATGGATCACTCAATAATTGCGAATATGAGATACTCCCTGTTTTTAACCTCGCAATGCCGGTTAAAGTAAAGGGGGTCGATGAGAACATCCTTGATCCGGCAAAGGCATGGAATTCAAAGATTCGCTGGCATATTGCTGCAACTGATCTTGCGCTTAAGTTTATAAATAATTTCAACAAATTCGCCAGCAGTAAAGAGGTAGCTCCAATAGCCGATTTTGGACCAAAAATATAGGTCATATTTGAATAGAATTTGATGGGATTTTTATTTTTAAAATTACGACATGATGATAATTCCTCTGACCGCTTTAGCCATCGTTACAGCCTACCTGCTGGGTTCGATTCCAACAGCAGTTTGGGTAGGCAAAAAATTTCACAGGATTGATGTCAGGGAACATGGAAGCGGAAACGCAGGTGCTACAAATGTTATCAGGGTGCTTGGTTGGAAAACAGGTATTCCTGTTCTTCTGGTCGACTTGGCAAAGGGATGGCTGGCCTCAATGCTTCCTGCATTTTTAAGTCTTGCTGATCAGAATAGTGCACTGATGATAAACCTGAAAATTCTGACCGGAATAGCTGCCGTTGTTGGTCATATTTTTCCCCTGTTTGCCGGTTTCAGGGGAGGTAAAGGTGTTGCAACTGTCTTTGGTGTATTGCTTGCCATTCATCCTTTGCTTACCCTCTCCTGTATTGGAGTTTTCCTTGTCGTTCTGCTCTTAACAGGGATTGTTTCTGTGTCGTCAATGATAGCAGGATTATCATTCCCTGCTATGCTGTTCCTTGTTTTTAACTCCCCCTCCGATCTCTTTAAAGGATTTTCAATTCTGGTGGCTCTCGCCCTGATAGCTACTCACAGGAAAAATATAAAAAGGCTTATAAAAGGCGAAGAATCCAGGCTTATTAAATGGAGATCAAAAGATAAATCACAAGCTAAAAACTGAATCAATAACGTTCAAGCAATTCTATCCGCTTACTTATAGGTGGATGGGTATCAAATAAAGCAGAAAAGGAGAATGATCCTTTTGTGCCCTTTTTCTGAGGATTTTCAATAAACATCTGTGCCACATCCCTTCTTTTTACTGCTTCGATCGTAGGATCAGCTGCAACTTTTCGAAGTGCAGATGCCAGGGCCAGTGGCCTTCGTGTAAGTTCGGCCGATCCGGCGTCGGCCAGGTACTCCCTTTTTCGGGATAAGGAAAAGCGTAGAAGTGATGTGAAGAAATAACCTATAACAGCCAGTACAAGAGCAATTATAATAACAGCTCCGCCCCCTTTTTTACCCCTCAATGGTCTTCCAAACTGAAGGGATCTGAATATTGCCTCTGATATAAATGCAAAAATCCCAACAAAGACAATTGAAATGATCAGTAAGCGAACATCGCGGTTCCGGATATGGGTAAGTTCATGAGCAATAACAGCATCAAGCTCATCATCATTTAGTTTCTCGATTAT
>CAIPJU010000604.1 GCA_903865465.1 uncultured Bacteroidota bacterium | reverse complement strand
CTAGTAGTATTGAAAACAAATAAATAATATATGTATGTAGTTAAAAGATCAGATCATAACCCAATATTAGTACCAAATAAGAATCATTACTGGGAGGAGTTTGCAACATTCAACTTATGTCCTGTTCAAAAAGGGAATAAAATTCACGGATTTTATCGTGCTATTTCTGCTGTCGATAAGATACTTAAGCAACAGCAAGTTTCTATAATAGGGAAAGGTGTAAGTAATATGAGTGGAATACATTTTGATAACCGTGAACCGTTTATTGTTCCAGAGGAACCATGGGAAGTACATGGATGTGAAGATCCTCGAGTAACTTTCTTTGAAGGTAAATATTATATTTTTTATACAGCGCTTTCAGGTTTTCCTTTCAAAGCTGATAATATAAAAGTAGCAGTTGCTATAACAAAAGATTTGAAAAAAGTGGATGAGCGTCATCTTGTAACAAATTTTAACTCAAAAGCAATGACTCTTTTTCCTGAAAGGATAAATGGAAAAATAACCGTTATTTTCTCTGCTCATACAGATATGCCTCCTGCAAAAGTTTGCATTGCACAATTTGATAAAATAGAACAACTATGGGATGAGTCATATTGGACAAAATGGGAAGGGGAGATAGATACTCATGTCGTTGATTTCACTCGCAATTCGTATGATCATTTAGAGGTAGGCGCGCCACCGATAAAAACAAAATATGGATGGCTTTTGATTTATTCACATATACAGAATTATTTCCCTCATCCTGACAACTTAGATCGCATCTTTGGTATAGAAGCTTTACTGCTTGATATCAATGATCCAACTAAAATCATAGGAAGAACAAAAGGTCCAATACTTGCACCAGAAGAGGCTTATGAATTGTCTGGATATATTTCAAACGTTATTTTCCCCACGGGGGCTTTGGTGGAAAAGGATACCTTGAGTATCTATTATGGAGCAGCAGATACAACTACTTGCGTAGCGTATGTAAATCTTACAGATCTTATCTCAAGTATGTATATTGGAACTTCAGATGAATGGAGCTTTAAACGTAGTCCTACCAATCCGATAATTTGTCCTAAAAGTGAAAATAGTTGGGAAGCAACAGCAACATTTAATCCTGCAGCTGTTTATCTCGATAAAAAAGTTCATATTCTATATCGTACTTTAGCAAGTGATAATACTTCCTATTTTGGATATGCGATGAGTAAAGATGGATTGAATATAAGTGAGAGATTAAATGTTCCTATATATTCTCCTCGAGAAGATTTTGAAATGAAGAAAGTTACAAATGGGAACTCTGGTTGCGAGGATCCTCGTATAACTCAAATAGGGAAGAACTTATATGTTTGTTATACCGCTTATGATAGTATCGGACCTCCTCGTGTTGCTGTGACTTCTATCTCTATAAAAGATTTTCTTGATCATAAATGGAATTGGAGTAAACCTATACTTATTACTCCACCAGGCTTTGACGATAAAGATACTTGTATTTTTCCAGAAAAACTTAAAGGAGGATACTTTGTATTACATAGAGTAGGTAATGAAATATGTGGAGACTATCTAAGAACTTTAAATTTCGAAAATGATGTAATCAAAAAGTGTATCCGAATTATCGGACCTCGATTAAATTCTTGGGATGGTCTTAAGGTTGGTATATCAGCACCTCCGATAAAGACAAAGTATGGATGGGTGCTTCTTTATCATGGGGTATCAAAGAGTCACAATACATACAGAGTTGGAGTGTTGCTTCTAGATTCAAAAGATCCAGCAATTGTACTCGCACGTTCTTCTGATGCTATTTTTGAACCAGAGACTGATTATGAGAAAATTGGAATTGTAAATAATGTGGTCTTTCCTTGTGGTATGGTTTTGAAAGGGGATACTCTTTATATATACTATGGTGGAGCTGATAAGGTAACCGGAGTAGCTACTATGAAACTCTCTGTACTATTAAATTCACTTGTAAAGGGATCAAAACTTGGAGAAAAATAGAATTTGAAATTTATCATAAATGTGTTAGAATCAACGAAGGGCCAAAAGCCCTTTGTTTCGTATATGGATAAAGAAAAAGACTATTCAAATTTACATAGAGGTCTAGTACTTAAATACTACTGGCAAGTCATTAAACGATTTAAAATATCGTTTTTTGCCTTTATCTTTTGTGTTGTTTTGGTTTCTGTT
>CAIPJU010000603.1 GCA_903865465.1 uncultured Bacteroidota bacterium | reverse complement strand
ATTATGTAGTAGGACAGATTGACTCGGCAGCTCTATACCTTCCTGAGACTTATGCCACCGACGGTCATGCCACAAAAGGAGCTGCCCTGGCTTTCAAGGCAAGGGTTCTCCTTTATGCTGCCAGCGATTTGCACAACCCTGCAAAAAACAGCACTGTTACCAGCGGATTTTCAAATCCTGAGCTGTTAGGATACACCAGTGGTGATGCTGCTGCACGCTGGACAGCTGCTAAAAATGCTGCCAAAGCCGTTATCGACCTTGGAAAATACAGCCTTTATAAAGCAAACCCTGCCCCTGGCGATTCAGTTGCACAAAACTTTGTGGAACTCTTTACCTCTAAAGGAACTAACGAAGACATCCTTCTTCAGTTCTTTACACCAAAAACCGACGAAGACTGGGAAGGTTACAACCCTGCCCTTTACTGCGGACCTAACGGTTATCATAACTGGGGTAACAACACTCCTATAGGAGACCTGGTTGATGATTATGAGATGAAAGACGGATCCAAATTCGACTGGACTAACCTAACAGAGAAGGCCAGCCCTTATACAAACCGCGATGCCCGTTTCTACGCAACAATTCTTTATGAAGGAGTTCCATGGAGAACACGTCCATCGGATGCACTTCTTCTTGATAAAACCAGCAAAATACAGGTTGGTTATGTTTATAATTCAGCTGGTACTATGATTAAAGCCGGTCTTGATACCCGTTCAGGCCCAATCGAAAACTGGAATGGTGGTTATACCGGATATTACCTAAGGAAATATGTTGATCCTTCTGTTGACCCACAGTATGTAAAACAGGATGTTCCTTACAAACACCTTCGTTATGGTGAAATACTCCTGAACTATGCTGAAGCCTGTATTGAACTCGGACAGGATGGCGAAGCACGTACTTATATCAATATGATTCGTGAACGCGCCGGACAACCGGATCTTCCTGCACTCACGGGTGATGCGCTTAAGCAGGCTTACCGCCATGAGCGCCGAATTGAACTAGCCTTCGAGGATCATCGTTTCTGGGATGTACATCGCTGGATTATCGGTGAGGCAGCTTATCATCAGACCCTGGCAGTTGACGTTCGCTATACTACAACCGACGCTACAGTTCCTTACTACAGGAAAGATGATGGCTCAACTTACGGAGCTCCTGTTTTTAGTTCGAAGAATACACCAAGTGATGCAAGAGCATGGAATAAAAAGTGTTATTTCTTCCCTATAATGCGTGATGAAATGAACAAAAACACACAACTTGTACAGAACCCTGGTTACTAATCAACAACTGACCTGTTACTAAGAACCCAATCAAGGGGCCGGATCTGAGAATCCGGCCCTTTTTTTTATCTCCTGTTGGCGCAGGAAGCGTATATTTTACTATATTTCAAAAGTTTATTGCATTTTTAAAGCTCTTTTCATCCCTGGTCCTACAGAATTATTAACAGTCATAAATATTCAGACCTATGTTACGGTTCCGATTATCCGCGATGATGTTTTTCCAGTACATGACCTATGCTGTCTGGTGGGTTCCACTTGCTGCATACCTTACAAATATGGATATCGGGTCAACACAAAAAGCCCTGATCCTGAGCTCTATGGCGATAGGTTGTCTTGCATCGCCGGTGATAGGCATGCTTGCTGACAGGTATTTTCCTGGTCAGAAAGTGCTTTTTATCCTGAACACGCTGAATGCCCTTATGCTATTCTGGGCCGCGGGAACAAGAAACCCGGAGATGCTGTTCGTCACTCTTCTGCTTACAATGTTATTCTATATGCCCACCTGGGGCCTGACCAGCGCCATTGCGATGGCGCACTCCCCTTCAGAGGATTTTCCAAAGGTCAGATTATTCGGATCGATAGGGCATGTCTGCTCCGGGGCCTTCAGTCTCTTCTTCGTTAAGATCCTGCATGTTGATTTCGATGGTACCCACCTTCCTTTTTACTGCGGTGCTGCCATTGGAATTGTCACCGCCCTCTTCAACCTTACATTACCCGATACTCCTCCTGCCGGCAGAGGGAAAAAGTTCTCATTCATAGACATTTTTGGATTAGGAACGGTTAAACTTATGAAAGAGAAAAATTTTGCTTTTTTTATTCTTTTTTCCTTTCTCTCGCTGATTCCTTTCACGATGTATTTTTCTTACTTCTCTGAGTTCTTACTCAATATAAAAACCAAATTCATAGCCATTACAATAAACTGGGGTGTGCTTGCCGAGCTTGGTTTCATGCTACTTGTCCCTTTAACTATTAAAAAATTAGGTCTGCGAAAAGTGATGATACTTGGTCTGGTTGCAATGCTGGTGAGGTACTGTTCACTTTTCTTCGGGGGTATTGCTAACCAACAGTGGATGTTTTATATAGGAATTCTGATCCATGGTTTGATTTTTGGATTCTTTTATGTCGGAGGACAGATATATATGGATAAGAAAACTCCTGATGACCTCAAAGCACAGGGGCAGGGATTTATATTTCTTGTTACTTTCGGACTTGGTTTGCTTGCCGGGAATTTAATAGATGGTCAGATAATACATTTGTTCACAAATGTTTCGGGCGGAATTAAAACCTACGACTGGAATACAATATGGGGTTTGACCTCGGTTTTCTCTGTTATTCTGTTGGTGTTATTTATCCTGTTCTTCCGTGAAGACAGATCGGATAAGCAGGCGATTGGTTGATCACTAATAATTATTCAATAATGGCAATTTTATTCTGGCTCCTTATCTGAAGAAAGTATAATACCAGTATGTATTGCCAAAGTCTCTCTTTAGAGCAGGTTCAGCAGCTGTTTTATTGCCCCTGTAAAGTTGCAGGACACTGAGAAGTTTTTCGAATTTCGAATTTGTACCGCTGCTTATATTTAAACTTCCGGCAATTGAAGGCTTAAGTTTCTTTGTTGCCATGAGCTCCGTCAATGCTTCTTCAACATGAAGAGGGAGCCTCGTATATCCTAGCTTGCCGTACTTTGGAATTTCAACCGACAGGCCTTTGAAATCTTTTTTCAGCAAAAGGGAGGCAACTTTGTATTCAAAAGCCTTTCTGTTCAGTGAATCAGAAGCGCATATCAGATTAATATTTACTACAGGGTCGTCAGTTATTGTGAAGAAATCGTTTTTCATTTTTATCTTTCTTTTTTCCCCAAGTTCCGGATCGGATGCGATGGCTGATTCATCATGGAGAAGCTTTTCAAAATGAAGGGCTTCATTTTTATAGAAAAAGGTATGTTTCAGCAGATTAATATATTTTGAAGCTGTAATATAATTACCGTTTATCAGTTCTGTTTTTATAAGCATTTTCAAGCCTTCAGGCGTGTGCCCTTTCATCACCATATTCTCAAAAGCCCAGCGGTGTGCTTCATTTACCATGCCAATGGAATAATAGAAATATCCTCCATACCTCAGGATCTCACTGCTCATCTGCCATTTCAGAAAAAGGGTCTTCCCATCGGCGCTTTGAGGGAAATTGAAGAGCATGTCGTTCAGCCTGTTCGTTTCACTTAATGCCACATTGTTAAGAAAAACAGTAAGAATATTGCTTGAAGGATGTGTTATATTCCATTGCACCATGTCATTAAACCTGTTCTCATAAAACAGTTTCTCGGCATGGAAATAATTACTAACTTTTTCATCGGACCTAAGGATACTGATTATCAGAATTGCTGCAACTGCAATAGCAGAAGCCGTAATATTCATAACCAGGGATGAAATTTCCTTAAGCAATTTATACTTCATGCTTACTTTAACAAACAGAGGGATTAATACAATAAAACCAGAAACAATAAGAAATATCCGGTAACCGGAACCTGCACTTTCCTCCGACCAAGGGTACAAAAGCAACAATTTTGAAGTCTGGAAGAATAATAAATCTTTTGAAATATAAAACGTTATAACGTTGATGATCCAAAGGATGAAAATTTTTATCAGACCACTTTTCCACTCTTTTGTTATGTAAAAGAAAGTGAGGAGAACGGAGAAGATGAAGGCAAATCCACCTGTTGCGAAGTACCAGAATGGCAAAAGAATGAGAGGCATCCAACCTTTCAGGATTCTTGAGTATTTTACTGCCAGAAGGAAAAGAAGCAGCTGGAGGAGCAATCCGATTATATTAAAAAAAAGAAATCTGTAGTCTGTCTGGATATAGAAAAGAGCAACTGCAAAGAGGATAGATATTATTGTCCCATTTTTTCCTGAGAGAGCTGAAATTATTTCTGAAATGAAGTAAGCTGTGAGAGTCAGGATTGAAGAAATTATGAGCGCTCCCGAAAAGGGGAAGAAGAAAAATGATGTTGCAAGCTTAGCAATCCAGATCAATAATCCTCCGGGCTGGTGAAGATTCTCTGAAAGAAATCCGGCTGATGTGAAAAACAGGGTGGTTTTCTCCTGGTAGAAAGTAATATAATTGGCAAAAAAGAAGAAGAAAATAAACGCAGCGCAAAAAAAGAGGAGCCATGGCAGCCGGGAGAAGCTCTTCATAATATCTTGTATAATTCGGTTCATTTCTGGAAATAGTTGAGATAGATTAACTTAAGCTTCATCTGGTGGTCGGGCTGCCCGGGTTCCAGCCTGCCTGAAGAGGTTTCGAATTTGCCAGGCGCCGGATTATACCAGGATTCAGATCTATTTTTTCAGTCGAAAATTCCGGAATATTAAAACTCTTCAGGAAGGTGCCGTAAAATCCGGGGTCCTCCTGCGGTAATAGAAATGGCTTTTCCGAGCTGCCATCGCTGTTTATGTATGAAAGATAGGGGCGGGCTGAGAGTCCGTCAATCCTTTTGCTACTGAAAACCAGCCATTTGCTGTTTGATGACCATGAATGATAACTGTCGGCAAAATCGCTGTTCAGACTAAGGCGGTTAATATTTAAAGTGGCCATGTCGATGGAATAAAGGTCAGCCTCCTTGTGCCATATGGGGAAAGTGCCATAATCGAAAACAGTAAGGACCAGGTATTTTCCATCGGGTGAGATCCGGGGGAAAGCCACACTCTTTGATGAGGATGCTGCATCAAAAACCAGTTCAGCCGGGCCAAAGGATCTGCTGCTGCTATCGAATGATGAACGCCATAAACTATATCTAATCATTGTATAATCATAATCCTTTCCTATCTGAGGTGCCCTGCAGAAATAGAGGTACTTACCATCGGGCGACCATTCAGGAAAAGTGTCCATAAAGTTCTCTTTTCCTTCAAGATTAACATTCATCATCTCATTTTTTTCAATGTCGTAGAGCACTAGGGATGATTCCAGATCGCCCACTTCGACCTTCTTATTATCGGCCGCATGAAATCGCTGGATTATCTTGTTTGAGGAGAAGGCCACAAATTTACCTGCAGGATGCCAGCGGGGATAGACGGCGCCGTTCTTCATTTCTTTGGTTTTCAGATTCACCTTTTTGAATTTGCCTCCCGAGTAGAAATAGGTCCCACCCAGATTTCCTCTCATATGAAACAAAAAATCATCTGTTCGTCCATTGTTGAACGAATGGCAGTTGATGCAATTCTCATCAACGGCAGTGTTCTCGATCAAGGCCTTGGTACTGAAGTTTTCGAGATTTCTGATGTTAATGCTGAGTTCTGACCAGCTTTCATAGCCCGGGTATAAGAGCCTGTAATATAGGTATGGATCAGTCTTCTCATTGGCGATGGTGTTTATCAGCGGCTTGAATTTTATCCATTCACCCTTATCACCCCTGGAAAAAATTTCCAGCTGGTAAGTTTTTCCTCTGTTCGCACTCAGCATCTTCTTCCATTTAGTGAGAGGAATAATGATCTTACCATCATGAGATGATACATCAAATGAAGCTGAGGAAGCAGCTGAAAAACGGGCAACGAAAGATTTCCCGCTTTCCTTTATGATAAAATTCAGAGGGGCTATATTTGGTGGTATGGTAATGCCGGAATAATCGGGTTCGATCGCCGGCTCAAGTTCCGACTTAGTCACGTTAGCCCCTGGTTTGTAGTGGCATCCGGTCATCAGGGGAAGAATAACTGTGAATAAGATGAGTTTACAGAACAGGATTATCTTTATTTTTAATTTATATGTCATTCTTTATCTTATAATAAATCGCAGGAATTGAAAATACACGGATGATTCCTTTCTAATACGTAAAATGTGGAAATATTTATCGCGCAATTTACGAAAAAGCAAAGCAAAAAAGCTCATGTTCATGATTGTATGACATAAATTAGAATTGCGGTATCATTTTAGAGGATGGAAGTTAAAAATCATTAAATGGGTTTAATTATTTGCTTATTTCATACTCAATATTTACATTTGAATAAGACACAAACCCTATTTTAACCATAATAATATCATTTCTCATAAAACCAACCAACATGACAAAATCAAGTATTTCACGACGTAATTTTCTTGGCACAGCGGCGATGGCCGGAGTTGCAGGAGTAGTTGCCCCAGCTCTGATTACAAGTTGTTCGCGCCAGACAAAAAGGAGTGTAGCTCTTCCTACCATGCTCGATCAGGCACCTGACGGACCGGTTCTCAAGGCTGGTGTAATAGGTTGCGGTGGACGAGGATCGGGAGCTGCCATTAACTTCCTTAGCGCAGGACCAAACCTTCAGATTGTAGCTCTTGGTGATACTTTCCAGGACAGAGTCGATTCATGCAGGGAAAAAATTCTTAAAGAAAAAGGACAGGAAGTTCCTGTTGATAAGTGTTTTGTAGGCTTCGATGCATACCAGAAAGTTATTGATTCCGGTGTCGACATCATCATTCTTGCAACTCCTCCTTTCTTCCGTCCCGACCATCTTGCAGCAGCTGTTGCAGCCCGCAAGCATATATTTGCTGAAAAGCCTGTTTGTGTTGACCCCGTTGGCGCAAGGTCAGTTATGGCAACTGCCCAGAAAGCCAAGGGTATGGATCTCTCAATTGCGACAGGAACCCAGCGTCGTCACCAACGCGACTATGTTGCTAACTGGCAGCAGGTGTCCGAAGGCGCTATCGGCGATATAGTAGGCGGTAATGTTTACTGGAATGGCGGCAAACTATGGCATCGTGAAAATAACCCTACCTGGAGTGAAATGGAATGGATGATCCGCGACTGGGTGAACTGGACCTGGCTTTCTGGCGACCATATAGTAGAGCAGCATGTTCATAACCTCGATGTTATGCATTGGTTTACAGCGCAGCATCCTGTTAAAGCTGTTGGAATGGGCTCGAGGCTGCGCCGTGTTACTGGTAATCAATATGATAATTTCAGTGTCGACTTTACCTTTGAGAGCGGAATTCATTTCCACAGCATGTGTCGCCAGATCAACGGTTGCGTAAATAATGTTTCCGAGAGAATTCAGGGTACAAAAGGTTCTACCAACTGCCAGAATACTATTGTCGACCTCGCAGGAAATGAAGTCTGGAAATACAACTATCCTCTCGATAAAGATGGTAAACCCACAAAGAGTGTAAGCGTTGACCCCTATGTTCAGGAACATATCGACCTCGTAACTTCCATCCGCAAAGGACAGGTTTTCAACGAACTTGAAAACACTGCTATCTCAACAATGGTTGCAATCATGGGTCGTATCTCGGCTTATACCGGGAAAGAAACTTCATGGGAAGAGATGATGAATTCCGATCTGAAAGTTGGCCCGACAAAATTTGTTTTCGGACCGGTTGATATCGACAAAAGTGTTCCGGTAGCAGGACTTGCTTACGTTCCTCAAGCCGAAGGCAAATAATCGGATATTATAAAATTATGAATAACTCGAGAAGAGACTTCATAAAAAAAACCACAGCCACAGGAGCCGCCTTATTAGCTGCTCCTTTGGTTTTTGGTTCGGCTGAAGGAACTAAACCTCAGAAGGCAAAAGATGCCGTAGTTCCCTTTAAGCTGAAATATGCACCCTCTATAGGTATGTTTCAGGAGCATGCAGGAAAAGAGATAGCCGATAACATCAGGTTCTGTAACGACATGGGTTTCAGGGCTATGTTTGATAATGGCCTCATGAGTCGTCCCCCTGCTGAACAGGAGAAAATTGCAGGTGAACTTCAGAAGTATGGAATGGACCTCGGACCCTTTGTTCTGTACGCTGACTTCCCTGTTACATCCTTTGTCCTTAATAAGGATGAGATTCGGGAGATGCTGGTCAAAAAGATGAAGGAAGGTCTTGAGGTTGCTAAACGGACTGGCGCCAAATGGGCTCTTGTTGTTCCCGGACATTACGATGAGAGGCTGCACAGGGATTATCAGACTGCTAATGTCATTGATAATCTAAGGTATTGCTGTGATGTCGTCGAACCTGCAGGTCTGACAATTGTCCTCGAACCACTGAATACCATTCATGACCATCCGGGGCTCTTCCTGAATGGTATACCACAGGCATACGCCATCTGCCGCGCGGTCAACAGGCCCTCCTGTAAGATAGTTGATGATGTTTACCATCAGCAGATAACGGAAGGAAACCTAATCCCCAATATCGAAGCAGCATGGAGCGAAATAGCTGCGTTCCACTGCGGCGACAACCCCGGAAGAAATGAACCCGGAACCGGAGAAATCAATTTCAGGAATCTGTTCAAATATATTCACAGCAGGAATTACCAGGGTGTAATTTGCCTTGAACATGGCCTGAGCAAAAAGGGAAAAGAGGGAGAAGCAGCTCTGATACAGGCATATCGCGACAGCGATAGTTTTGAAGCCTGAACCGGGCTTGTGTTGAATTATTAGCTATTTTTAACCACGTCTTTCATGGAAGTTCACGGGCTGCAAACCCGTTAATAACCATGAAAGACGTGGTTTGATTTATATAGAATTTTATTATTCACAGGATTGATTATGAGAAAGTTTATTCAAATATCCACTGTTTTCGTTTTCGTGATTATTCTATTCACAGGCTGCAAAGAGGAGCGTAGGCTGATAGTAGGCGGATACACAAAACCGGGAGCCAATGGATTAAGTTTGTTTGATTTTAACGCACAAAGTGGTGATCTTAAGCTTGTCTCGGATGGTGATGCCGGACCAAATCCCTCTTTCCTTTGCTATTCAGCCAAAAACAATCTGATTTATGCAATTGATGAGGTTAATGATTTTAAAGGATCAGCAGCGGGTGGATTAACTATAATAAAACTTCATAACGAAACAGGATCGATCGAAAAGATAGGAGAGATGGCGATTCCGGTTGGAGGCCCCTGCAACATTGCCATGTCGCCTGACAGCGGATATCTGTTTATTGCCAATTATCCAAAAGGATCAGTTGCAGTGGTTAAACTGAATAAAAATGGAATTCCTGATGCCATTACAGATTCAATTATTTATCAGACTGCTGCTCCCGACACCTCACATGCTCATATGATCACTTCCGATCCGGCAGGGAAGAGGATTTATGTCAGCGATCTGGGGCTCAACAGGATTATGATCTATAATTTCGACAAGGTCAGCGGCAAACTTAAGGAGAGTGAAAACGGCATTATTAATTTGTCAAAGGGTTCTGGACCAAGACACTTTACATTCAGTTCCGACGGATCGAAAATGTATGTAATAAATGAGCTGGGTTCAACGATAATGGTGTTTAATACGAGTGTTAGTGAAGGGCTGAAACTTGTTCAGACAGTCCCAACCATCAGGAAGGATTTTAGAGGAAGCAATAACTGTGCTGATATTCACATAAGCAATGATGGAAAATTCCTTTATGGCTCTAACAGGGGCGAAAACTCAATAGTTGTTTTCCGGATTGAAACAGATGGGACACTGACCCTTGCCGGACATACTTCATGCGGAGGCGACTGGCCTCGCAATTTTGCTCTTGATCCCTCTGGAAAATTCATCCTGGTGGCTAACCAGAAGTCGAACGATATAGCAGTTTTCAGGATAGATAAGAGAACAGGTCTTCCTCTGGAACCTTCTAAAAACATTAAATCACCTGCTCCTGTATGTCTTAAATTCTTATAACTGATATTTTGAAAATAAATCGTTTACAAATCGTAGTGGTCATCCTGACGGGACTGGTCCTTCTGGGCAGTTTCAGGAGCAACAAAAGGAAGCCATATAAAAATTATGTAGTTGTTGTCTCACTCGATGCCTTCAGATGGGATTACCATACAATTTATAAAACTCCGAACCTCGACAAACTATCATCCGATGGTGTTAAGGCTGACAGAATGATATCCTCTTTTCCTACAATAACCTTCCCGAATCATTTTTCGATAGCAACAGGACTCTATCCCGATCATCATGGACTGATTAGCAATAGCTTTTCCGCTCCCGACCTTGGTCTTTTTTACAGGATGGGCGACAGGAGTGCCGTCGAAAATCCTGCCTTCTACAAGGGAGAACCTTTCTGGGTTACGGCAGGAAAACAAGGCGCAATTACCGGCTCGTTCTTTTGGGTCGGATCAGAAGCGCTTCATCCGACACTCTGGAAGCGATATGATGAGAAGGTGGCATTTGGCGACAGGATTGACACTGTAGTCAAATGGCTCGCTTACCCGAAAGAGAAGCGTCCTGAACTTGTCACCCTCTATTTTGAAGAACCCGATGCCACGAGCCACAGTTTTGGTCCGGTATCGAAGGAGACAGGAAGCATGGTTGAAAAGCTCGACAGCCTGATAGGAGTTCTGCGATTGAAACTGGCTGCTCTTCCGGATGCAAAGAAGATTAACCTTATAGTTCTTTCCGATCACGGGATGGCTCCAATTTCGTCTTCAAGGTACATCAATATAAAGGCTATTGTGCCTCAGCGGATGATTGCCTCCCTATCTGGCGGAAATCCTGTTTATCTTCTCAATCCTGCGGAAGGGAAACGCGACAGTATCCTCAACCTTCTCAATTCGGTGAAAGGAATGCATGCCTGGAAGAAATCAGAACTTCCTGAAAGGTGGCACTATGGAACAAACGAGAGGATACCCGAAATTGTGGTTGTAGCCGACAGCTCCTGGAGTATTGGGACAAGGGCTGAAGGACCTGGAAAAAAAGGCGGAGCTCATGGATATGATAATCAAAACTCCGATATGTTTTCAATATTTTATGCCGCAGGCCCGGCCTTCAGGAAAAATTACAGCTTTCACGAACTGAATAATGTAGATGTCTATAACCTGGTTTGCAAAATACTCGATCTGAAACCAGCCAAAAACGACGGAGTTCCCGAGCATATAAATAAGCTGCTAAAGTAGTTCTCGATATTTTTTTTATACTAAGATATATTGGATTATTTTTCCAAAAATTTTCCGTAATATTATTAGCAAAATTGAATAGAAATGAATCGTGCTGCATTAATTGACGGAGTGAGGCAGAAGCCGGATTTTAAATGGGATGTAATCATTATTGGAGGTGGTGCAACGGGTCTTGGAATTGCCCTTGACGCAGTAGCACGTGGTTATACTACTCTTCTTCTTGAACAATCAGATTTTGCAAAGGCAACTTCCTCGCGGAGCACTAAGCTTGTTCATGGCGGAGTTAGATATATGGCACAAGGCGACATCGGCCTGGTGATGGAGGCTTGCCACGAAAGGGGTATAATGCTGAAGAACGCTCCTCATCTCACTTTCAACCAGGAGTTTGTCATTCCTGTTTATACCTGGTTCGACGTGTTAATGTATACAGTCGGGCTTAAGTTTTATGATCTCCTTGCAGGCAGGTTCAGCATGGGTAAATCATATTATATAGGGAAGGAGAAATCACTTAAGCGGCTTCCTCTTCTGAAATCAAAGGGATTAAAGGGAGGCGTTGTTTACCACGACGGGCAGTTCGACGACGCCAGGATGGCACTCGAACTTGCACGGGCAACTGTAGGCAGGGGAGGAACTGTTCTGAATTACTTCGGCGTAAACAGCTTGCTTAAAAATGAAGGTGGAAAAATTTCCGGTGTAAAGGCAAAGGAATTACTCTCGGGAGAGGAATTTGAATTCAAATCACAGGTAGTCATTAATGCAACAGGTGTATTTGCCGACGATATTTCGAGGATGGACAATCCCTCCGCAAAACCAACTCTCAGGCCTAGCCAGGGAGTTCATATTGTTCTCGATAAATCATTTCTCGGCAGTAACTCTGCAATAATGATTCCGAAGACCGACGATGGGAGGGTTCTGTTTGCCATTCCGTGGTATGATGAAGTCGTTGTCGGAACTACTGATACTCCTCTCGATGAAATAAGTCTTGAGCCTGTCGCCCTGCAGAAGGAGATAGATTTTATTCTGGGAACTGCCGGAAGATATCTTGAAAAACCACCGACACGTGCTGATGTACTTTGTATCTATGCAGGATTACGACCTTTGGCTGCCGTTCAGGGAAACAGCTCCGCGACCAAGGAGGTTTCAAGGAGGCATAAGATAACTCTTTCACCTTCAGGCCTTCTTTCCATTGTTGGAGGAAAATGGACCACCTATCGCAGGATGGCTGAAGAGACACTCGACAGGGCTATAAAAGAAGGATTTCTTGAAAAGAGAAAATGTACTACCGCCAGCCTGAAGCTCTCAACTTCTGCAAAAACCTATGCCGATTCAAGGCTGAATGTTTATGGCGACCAGGTATCGGTAATTGAAAAAATGATTGAGGATAAGCCTGAACTGGGGGAAGTACCTGATAAACGGCTGCCTTATACTTTTGCTGAACTGCGCTGGATTTGCAGGAATGAGATGCCTGTTACCCTCGAAGATCTTCTTGCACGACGAACAAGGGCTTTGTTGCTGAATGCACGTGCCAGCTCTGATATTGCAGGGCAGGCTGCTTCGATTATGGCTGAAGAGATGGGTTATGATTCGGACTGGCAGCAGGAACAGGTCGACACATACAGGCGATTAGTCAAAAACTATATCTAGACAAAATGAAAAAATTCGTATTGGCACTCGATCAGGGGACAACAAGTTCCCGTGCAATTGTATTTGGTCATGACGGATGGCCGGTAGCCGTGGCACAAAAGGAGTTTAAGCAATATTTTCCAAGCCCGGGGTGGGTGGAGCACGATCCTGAAGAGATTTGGACCTCTCAGTCAGGGGTTGCGGTTGAAGCCTTGAAAAAGGCAGGTGCTGAAAGCTCAGAAATTGCTGCCATTGGAATAACCAATCAGCGCGAAACCACAATCCTGTGGAACAGGAAGACCGGTAAGCCTGTTTATAATGCCATCGTATGGCAGGACAGACGGACAGCGGCTTTTTGCGACCTGCTTAAAACCAGTGGCATGAGTCCTAAAATTCAGGAAAAAACCGGACTGATAATCGACGCCTATTTTTCTGCTACGAAGGTCAGATGGATACTCGATAACGTTGAAGGTGCCAGAAAACAGGCCGAAAATGGTGAACTGGCTTTCGGGACAATAGATTCCTGGCTGATGTGGAAGCTCACGGGCGGGAAGCTTCATATAACTGATGTTTCGAATGCATCAAGAACAATGCTCTTCAATATTCATACCCTGAAGTGGGATGAGGAATTGCTTTCGATCTTCAATGTTCCGGCTTCAGTTCTTCCTGAAGTGAAATCCTCAAGCGAAGTATATGGAAATACTGAAGAGTTATTCCCTTCGCAGATACCTTTGGCCGGGATAGCCGGGGATCAGCAGGCAGCCCTTTTCGGACAGATGTGTATCGAACCCGGAATGGTGAAAAATACCTATGGCACCGGTTGCTTTATGATGATGAACATCGGCAGCAAACCTATTGAATCGAAGAGTCGTCTTCTGACAACCGTAGCATGGAAAATCGGAGATGAGGTGAGATACGCTCTCGAAGGAAGCATATTCATCGCAGGCGCTGTAGTCCAATGGCTTCGCGATGGTCTGGGAGTTATTGAGCAGTCGGGAGATATTGAGAAACTGGCAGCAAGCGCAGAGAGCTGCGACGGAGTTTATTTTGTTCCTGCATTTGCCGGCCTGGGAGCTCCTCACTGGAATCAGCATGCCCGTGGAAGCATGTTTGGAATTACCAGGGGTACAACTTCAGCCCACATTGCCAGGGCTGCTCTCGAAAGTATTGCTTATCAGACCTATGATGTTCTGTATGCAATGAAGAACGATTCGGGTATTGAGATCACCGAACTCAGAGTCGATGGCGGCGCTACAGTGAATAACCAGCTTATGCAGTTTCAATCGGATCTTCTGCAGGCAGATGTGGTGAGACCTAAGATAACAGAAACTACTGCCCTGGGTGCTGCTTACCTTGCAGGTCTGGCTGTTGGATTCTGGGATAGTATTGATACTGTTAAAAAGCAGTGGCAGGTCGACAGAATTTTTAGCCCAATGACCGGAGCCGGAGATTCTGAATCGCTGTTAAAAGGCTGGCAGAGAGCAGTTAAGGCCACAAACGCCTGGGCTGATGAATAGGCAATATTTTAATTTTCAGAATTCAATATAGTAAAACTAATACTTAAACCATGAATGCATTCTTTGCAGAATTTTTCGGGACTGCCATGATCATTGTTCTCGGGGGCGGAGTTGTGGCGAATGTCCTTCTTAATCAGACAAAAGGAAACAACGGAGGCTGGATAGTCATAACTTTCGGATGGGCAATTGGCGTCTTTACAGGCGTTTTGATATCGGCACCCATCAGTGGTGCTCACCTCAATCCTGCGGTAACTATTGCTCTTGTTTTGACGCATAAATTCTCACTCTCACTTCTTCCGACCTACATCTGTGCCCAGATGCTCGGGGCTATGTTTGGTGCTTTTCTCGTTTGGGTAGCATATAAGAAACATTTTGATGCCACTGAGGATGGCGATCTGAAGTTGGCAGTTTTCTGCACTGCTCCCAACATCCGAAGCTATTGGCACAACATTGCAAGTGAAGCTATTGCCACTTTTGTTCTCATCCTGGCGGTCCTCTATATGGCTCAGCCCGATGTCGGACTTGGTTCACTTAATGCCCTGCCGGTGGCACTTGTTGTACTTGGTATTGGTTTGTCACTCGGAGGTCCTACAGGATATGCCATTAATCCCGCACGTGACCTTGGTCCAAGACTCATGCATTTTTTCCTTCCGATAAAAATGAAACGCAATAGTGACTGGAAGTATGCCTGGGTTCCCATTTTAGGCCCTATTATAGGAGCTGTGCTGGCTTCTTTAGTATTCATCGTTTTTAAAGGAATTTTTTCCTGAACTGTAATAAACATAATCTGAGTTTATTATAATTTTGGAACTTCTGATATTTAAATTGTGATGAAACATATTTTTGTTTTGTTCGTTATGGTTTAGATATTAATTAAAAACCTTTGGAACATGAAAAAGATACTTGCATTTTCGGTTATTGTACTACTATTATCGGCTGTACTGTCGGCACAGCAATCAGAATTCAAAAAAGGCGATCAGGTATTTAATTTCGGAATCGGATTCGGTTCTACCTTGTACAGCGGTATAGGGAATACGAGTATCATACCTCCTGTTTCGGCTTCGTATGAATTTGGGGTTGTCGACAAGATTATCGACAATGGAGTTATCGGAATAGGCGGCTATGCCGGATTCATGAAATATAAATGGAATAATACCTACGGTATGGCTAATTATGGCAACTTTATTATTGGAGGACGGGGGGTCTTTCATTATCCTCTGGTTGATAAGCTTGATACCTATACCGGAATAATGCTTGGCTATGATGTTGTAAGTACAAGCGGAAGCAGTGGCCAGTATAGTGGATCAGAAAGCCGTCCGGTAGCTTCGTGGTTTATTGGTGGCAGATATTATTTCGACAGGAATTTCGCAGTCATGGCTGAACTTGGATATGGGGTTGCAGTAATTAATTTTGGTATTTCGCTGAAACTGTAACATTAATTTGGCTTGCTCATTTTTCATGTTCCTGTGTATCTGTTTGACTTTTTTAGGCAGTTAGTCCCGGTTTATGTTAAAGTAAATGACAGATAAGATATTCTATTTGATTAAGGTATGGATTGCCTGGATAAGCATCACGAGCCTGAATAATAAAACAATTATATTTAAACAATATTAATAATTTAGCTGTTATTATTGGAAACTAACGATCGTATGTTCAGAAAGTCAAGCTTCATAATCCTGTTGATCTTAATGACAGCGTTTTTTCTGAATACAGATTTGTTTGCATCACCCGCTGATACAACCTCAATTCTCGATAATATTTATAATTACAACTTTGCTAAAGCTTCCAGGCAGATTTCGTCTCTTGAGTCGAGTGATATATTCTCTGCCAGAACTTTGCAATTGGAAATAGAATGGTGGAAAGCTGTTTCTGGGGATGACAAAGAAAAATTCAGTGCCTTCCTTGATGATTTGGGTAAATATGAAAAACAGGAACATACTTCTCTTTCAGAGCTTATATCGACTACCTATCGTGTAAGATATAATGCCTGTATGGGAAGGCAAATTGTTATACCCTTTCTGCTGGTGAAGATCAGGTTTCTGGTCGAGGCATCTGCAAATGAAGTGAAGGAGAAAAGATGGAGCGGTGAATATGAACTTTTTGTCTTTTATAAATCTTTCCTCGACCTGATGTTTAACCGCCTGATAAAAGAGAAGATTCTTCCTAATCCGGCCCGTGATGAGTTGCTGACAAGGAATATGGAAAACATGATAGTTTCAGGATCCTCACAGTCAAAAACTATTGGTCGTTATTTTTTAATGAAGTATTATCTTGATATTGATAAGAACAGGCCTAAAGCCCTGGTTTATCTGACAGACCTGCACAATGAATATCCGAATAACTTAATATTCACTCAATTGTTAACCAATAATTAATGCTATGAAAAAAGTTGTCTTTCTATTTATGATTCTGGCTCTTACTTCAACCTTCGGTTTTAAAGCCGCTGCTTCAGGTTATGTTGCCAATGATAAGCTTATCGATCAAATGTTTGCTGGCGCAACAGAAAAGGTAAATCCTGTATTTACTGATCTTTTACCTGCCAGTGGTACTTCAGTCGCTGCTCCTGAAAAAAGCGCTCCCGTTGCTATTGTTCTTGACTTCTTCCTTGGCGGACTAGGAGTTCACAGGTTTTATCTTGGTACCGAAGTTATGACAGGCGTCGGTTATATTCTTACCT